>JBKBSR010000435.1:0-2098 GCA_046291055.1 Roseococcus sp. | reverse complement strand
CCGCCGCGCCGCCGGCGCGCGCGCGCCGGGGGTGACGGCCGTGATCAGCCCGTCCTCGCCGCAGGAGATCAGCACCTCGCGCGCCCAGCCCTCGGGCAGCAGCGCATGGGCGGCGAGGAAATCGGGCATGGGTGTGGCGGTCCTGGAATCGCGCCGCGCAGGAAAGCGGGCGGGGGGCGGGCGCGCAAGCCGCGCCGGGCTGACAGGGCCATGGGCCGCGCTATCCTCGCGCCATGACCGAGACGCTCGCGGCCGGGAAGGCCGATCTCGCGCCGCTGCGGCGCATCCGCGACGGCGCGGCGCTGCGCCTCGCTTCGGGCTGGCGCGCGCCGGTCGAGGCCGGGGCGGCGGCGCTGCAGGCGGCGCTGGGCACGGGCGCGGCGCTCTATGGCGTGAACACGGGCTTCGGCAAGCTCGCCACCACGCGCATCGGCGCGGAGGATCTGGCGCGGCTGCAGCTCAACCTGCTGCGCAGCCACGCCGCCGGCACGGGCGCGCCCCTGCCGCGGCCGGTGGTGCGCCTCACCCTGGCGCTCAAGGCGCTCTCCCTCGCGCGCGGGGCCTCGGGCGTGCGGCCCGTCGTCGTCGAGGCGCTGCTGCGGCTGCTGGAGGCCGACATGCTGCCCGACATCCCGGCCCAGGGCAGCGTCGGCGCCTCGGGCGACCTCGCGCCGCTCGCGCATCTCTCGCTGGTGCTGGTGGGCGAGGGCAGCGCCACGGACGCGCAGCACGTCACCCATGGCGGGGCGACGGCGCTGGCGGCGCTGGGCATGGAGCCCCTGGTGCTCGGCCCCAAGGAGGGGCTCGCGCTGCTCAACGGCACCCAGGTCTCCACCGCGCTCGCGCTCGACGCCCTGTTCCGCGCGCGGGACCTGCTGCGCGCCGGGCTGCTGACCGGCGCGCTGTCGGTGGACGCCGCGCGCGGGGCCGACACGCCCTTCGATCCGCGCATCCACGCGCTTCGCGGCCAGCCGGGGCAGATGCGCTGCGCCGCCGCGCTGCGCGCGCTGCTCGCGGGCTCGGAAATCCGCGAAAGCCACCGCGAGAACGACATCCGCGTGCAGGACCCCTACTGCCTGCGCTGCCAGCCCCAGGTGGCCGGCGCCTGCCTCGACCTGCTGGAGCACGCCGCCGCCGTGCTGCTGCGCGAGGCGAATGCGGTGACCGACAACCCGCTGCTGGTGGAGGGCGGGGCGCTGCTCTCGGGCGGCAATTTCCACGCCGAGCCGGTGGCCTTCGCCGCCGACATGATCGCGCTGGCGCTCGCCGAGCTCGGCGCCATCGCCGAGCGGCGCATCGCCCTGCTCACGGACCCCGCCCTCTCCGGCCTGCCCGCCTTCCTGGTGCGCGCGGGCGGGCTGAACTCGGGCTTCATGATCGCCCAGGTCACGGCCGCCGCGCTGGCCGCGGAGAACCGCGCCCTCGCCGCCCCGCGCAGCGTGGACAGCCTGCCCACCTCCGCCAACCAGGAGGACCATGTCTCCATGGCGACCAACGCCGGGCTGCGCCTCGCCCCCATGCTGGACAATCTGGAGGGCATCCTCGCCATCGAGCTGCTCGCCGCCGCGCAGGGGGTGGAGTTCCACCGGCCGCTGCGCTCCTCCGCGCCGCTCGAGGCCGCGCACGGCGCGCTGCGCGCACATGTCGCGCCCTGGGAGGAGGACCGCGCCATGGCCCCCGACATCGCCGCCGCGCGGCGGCTCATCGCCGATCCCCGCTTCGCCGCGGCGGTGGAGCTGCCCTGATGTTCGACCGCGTCTGGCTGAACGCGAACCTCGCCACCATGCAGGGCGAAGGGCTCGGCGTGATCGAGGACGGCGCGATCGCGGCCCGGGAGGGGCGCATCGCCTGGGTGGGGCCGCGCAGCGCCCTGCCCGCCCATGACGCGCCGGTGACCGATTGCGCCGGCGCCTGGATTCTGCCCGGGCTCGTGGACTGCCACACCCATCTCGTCTTCGGCGGCGACCGCGCGGCCGAGTTCGAGGCGCGGCTCGCCGGCGCCTCCTACGAGGAGATCGCGCGCGCCGGCGGCGGCATCCTCTCCACCATGCGCGCCACCCGCGCCGCCTCCGAGGCCGCGCTGCGCGACGCCGCGCTG
>JBKBSR010000079.1:0-10899 GCA_046291055.1 Roseococcus sp. | reverse complement strand
TTTGTTCGAGGGTTTCGCGCTCCGGGTGAAAGATAGTCGCGCGCTCCGGCAAAAGAGGGTGATAGGCCGCGAAATCGCGGGCCGCGCGGCGCAGCGCGGCGAGCAGCTCGGCCGCCTGCACATGCGGCACCAGCGTGTGCGCGATCACGCCCGCGATCTCGTCCTCCGCGGCGAAGGAGCCGGTCGGCGTCACGTCGTAGGGGCGGTGCCACAGCACCGCGCCGGTTTCGGCCTCGGCCAGCTCGAGCGTGAGGCGGAACAGGCCGCCCGCGCGGCGCAACCGGCCCGAGGCGATGTAGCGCGCGCCGAGCCTGCGCCCTGTCTCCGCGAGGTCCAGCGCCGCGCCGGCGAAACGCCGCGTGGAGCTGGCGGAAATCACCACCGGCTCGCGCACGCGCACCAGCGCGCCGACCACGCCCTCCAGCACCCCCTCGCCGAAGGCCGCGAGCTCCGGATCGGGCGTGGCGATGTGGAAGGGAAGCACCGCCACCACGGGCACGCCGCCGCCGACCGGCGCGGCCGCGGCCCGCGGCGGCGCCGTCACCGGGCTTGGCGCGACGTCGAGCAGATAGCCGCGCTTGGGCAGCGTCCTCAGCCGGGCAGCCTCGCCGCCCAGGGCGCGGCGCAGCTCTCCCGCGCATTGGGTGATGCTGTCGTCGGTGACGAAGAGGCCGGGCCAGAGCGCGTCCAGGATCTCGCCGCGCGTCACCACCTCGCCCGGGCGCGAGAGCAGCAGCGCGAGCAGCTCGAAGGTCTTGGGGCGCAGCCTCGTCTCGGCGCCGTCGGGCGCGCGCAGCAGCGCCCGCGCGGGCTCCAGCACCGCCTCTCCCAGCCGGACGGGATCGCGCAGCCTGTCGGACTCTCGCTGCCGGCGGTGCTGCCCCACCCGCTGCTGGTGGCGAGCGCGGAGCAGATGGGGCTGCCGCACGGGCAGGCGCTCGGCCTTCTCGGCCTCATCGGCATCGGCACCATCGCCGGGCGCTTCCTGCTGGCGGCGCTGGCCGACCAGATCGGGCGCGGCCGCGTGTTCCTGCTGTGCGCCGCGGGGCTCGCCGCCTCGCTGCTGGCCTGGGCGATGGGGCGGGACCATGCGGTGCTGGCCGGCTTCGCGCTCTGCTTCGGCGCGCTGCAGGGCGGCTTCGTGGCGCTGCTGCCCGCCAACCTTGCGGACCGCTTCGGGCCGCAGGCGCTGGGGACGGTGATCGGCGCGCTCTACACCGGGCGCGGGCTCGCGCTGCTGCTCGGGCCGCCGCTCGCGGCCTTCGCCATGGCGGAAGCGGGCGCGGCCGGCCCGCCGCTGCTGCTGGCGGCGGGGCTGGGCCTCGCGGGCGCCTGGCTGCTGGCGCGGCCCGAAGGGCCGGTCAGGGCGCCGGGAAGATTCGATGGATCACCCGGTCGCCCACGCGCAGGTTGAGCCGCTCGGCCGTGCCGCCTTGCAGTTCCAGCGTGGCGCGCACCGGCCCGCGGCTCTCGATGGTGGCGAGGCTCTGCGGCACGGCGCGCTCGTGGATGCGGTGGATGCGGCCGTCGGCGGCGATGAACACCATGTCGAGCGGGATAAGGGTGTTGCGCATCCACATCGCGCTCTCCCGCGGCGCGCCCCAGTCGAACAGCATCCCCTCATCGGGCTGCATGCCGGTGCGGAACATCATGCCGACCATCTGTTCTTCGGGGCGCACCGCCATCTCCACGCGGAAGTGATGGCGCGCGCCGTCGCGGGTGACGATGACCAGCGGCTCCTCCGGCAGGCGGGGCTGCGGGCGATCCACGCCCGGCTGGGCGCGCGCCAGCGCGGGGGCGAAGAGGGCGGCGAGGAACAGGATGCGGCGCTTCATCCCCCGCTTATGCCACGGCCGCGGGCGGCAGCGGCAGTCCCTCGGCGCGCGCCACCAGCGCCTCGACGAAGGGGCGGACCGCGCCCTCGCGCGGCGCGTCGAGCAGGGTGGTGAACCAGTGCTCCGGCGGCCTGCGCCCCGCCGCGCGATGGAAGACGAGGCCGCGCAGCACCGCCTGGGCCGCGGGCGGCAGGGCGAGCGGCGGCGCGAGCCCGTTCAGCTCCGCCCAGACAAGCGCCCAGCAGCGCGCCACCGACCACGGGTTGTAGCCGCCCCCGCCCAGCACGATCAGCCGCGGCGCGAGGCCCTTGATCGCGGCCACCAGATCGCGGTGCGCGTTGTTGGAGAGCGAAAGGCGCGAGAGCGGGTCCTCCTCCAGCCCATCCGCCCCGCATTGCAGCATGATCGCCTCGGGGCGGAAGCGCCGGATCAGCGGCAGGATCGCGCGCTCGACCAGCGCGCGCATCTCCGCATCATGGAAGCCCGCCGGCACGGGCAGGTTGAGCGCGAGCCCGCCCGCATGGTCCTCCGCCGCGCCGGTGTGGGGCCAGCGGCCCTCCTCGTGGAGGGAGACGGTGAGCACGCGGGCGTCGTCGTGGAAGGCGTCCTGCACGCCGTCGCCGTGATGGGCGTCCACGTCGAGGTAGAGCAGCCGGGTGAGGCCCTGGTCGAGCCAGGCCAGCAGGCCGAGCACCGCGTCGTTCACGTAGCAGAATCCGCTCGCGCGGTCCGGCCGGCCGTGATGGGTGCCGCCGCCGGGGACATGGACGACGCCGCCATGCCGCGTGAGCTCGGCCGCCAGCAGCACGCCGCCCGCGCTGGTGGCGGGGCGGCGGAACACCTCGCGATAGACGGGGTTGCCGTCGGCGCCGATGCGGAAGCGCGCCCGGTCCTCGGCGGTGACGAACTGCGTGGCCTCGGCGCGCTGCAGGGCGGCGATGTAGGCCGGGTCGTGGAAGCGCGCGAGCTGCGCCACGCTCGCCATCGGGCTGTCGCGATAGCGCGCGGGGTCGAGCCAGCCCAGCGCGCGGATCAGATCGAGCGTGGTGGAGACGCGCGGGATGGCGAGCGGGTGCTTGGGGCCGTAGGTGGAGCGGCGGTAGATCTCGCTGCCCACCAGGATCGGCGGCGTCCCGCTCACCCGCGCTGCGGCATCCCTTCGGGGATCACCGTCCGCACCAGCGAGGCGTCCAGCTCCTCATAGGCGTGATAGCCGATGGTGGCGTAGAGCTCCGCGCGCGTCTGCATCCGGTCGAGCGCGTTGTGCGCGCCCCCCTCGGCGGCGATCTGGGCGTAGAGCTGCTCCCAGGCCTTGGCCGCGACGCGCAGGTGGGAGACGGGCCAGATCACCATGGCGTAGCCGAGTTCCTGGAACTCCTGCGCCGTCAGGAAGGGCGTGCGGCCGAACTCCGTCATGTTCGCGAGCAGCTTCACGCCCGGCAGACGCCGCGCGAACTCGCGGAACATCTCGCGCGTGGTCAGCGCCTCGGGGAAGATGGCGTCCGCACCCGCCTCGAGGTAGCGCTTCGCGCGGTCCACCGCCGCATCCATCCCTTCGGAGGCCACCGCATCGGTGCGTGCGATGATGTAAAGGTGCCGCCGCGCCTTGCGCGCCGCCGCCACCTTGGCGGCCATGTCCTCGGCGGAGGCGAGCTTCTTGTCGTTCAGATGCCCGCATTTCTTGGGCAGGAGCTGGTCCTCGAGATGCACCGCGCCGGCGCCCGCATCCTCGAAGGCGCGCACCATGTGCATCACGTTCAGCGCCTCGCCATAGCCCGTATCGCCGTCCACCAGCAGGGGCAGGCCCGTGGCGCGCGCCACCTGGCGGATGAAGAAGCAGACATCCTCGACCGTGATCATGCCGAGATCGGGCAGGCCCATGGTGGCCGACATGGCCGCGCCCGAGAGGTAGAGCGCCTCGAAGCCCTGCTTCTGCGCGAGCAGGGCCGCGAGGCCGAGATGCGCGCCCGGCATGCGCAGGATCTGCCGGCGCTCCAGCAGGGCGCGGAAACGCTCGCCCGCCGGCTTCTCGGGCAGGTCGGCGCCGATCACATAGGGCATGGGCTGGCCTTTCCTCAGACGAAGAAGATCAGGGTGCAGAGCACGAAGAGCGGCAGCAGGAACAGCGCCGCCCAGGCGCAATAGCCGAAGAAGGAGGGCATGCGCACGCCGTTCTCCTCCACGATGGCCTTGACCATGAAGTTCGGCGCGTTGCCGATGTAGCTGTTCGCCCCCATGAACACCGCCCCGGCCGAGACGGCGGCCAGCGTGGCCGCGCCCTGCGTCATCAGCAGGGCCGGATCGCCGCCGGCGAGGTTGAAGAAGACGAGATAGGTCGGCGCATTGTCGAGGAAGCTCGAGAGCGCCCCGGTCAGCCAGAAATACACCCAGGGGATGGGCGCGCCGGAGGCGTCGGAGGTGAGCGCGACCAGCCCCGCCGCCGCCCCCTCCGGCCCCGCCTTGAGGATGGCGAGCACGGGGCCCATGCAGAGGAAGATGGCGGCGAAGAGCTTCGCGACCTCCGCCATCGCGCCCCAGGCGAAGCCGTTGGCCTCGCGCAGCGAGGCCGGGGTGAGGATCAGCGAGGCGGCGGTGACGGCGAGGAAGATGCCGATGGCGATCAGCCGCTCGATGCCCACGCTTTCGCCCAGCACCTCCATCTCGCCCGGCTGCCACACGCCCTGCAGCAGCACGCCCAGCACCACGACGCCGATCAGCGCCACGTTGGGCCAGCCCTCGATGGACAGGCGCTGCCGCGCGAGCTCGGGCTCGGGCTTCGCCTGCTCGCGTGCGTAGAGCCAGGCGTCCAGCAGGTAATAGACGCCGAGCAGCACGAGGACGCACAGCAGGAAGGGCAGGAACAGGTGCACCGTGGGCCAGAAGAAGGAGACGCCCTTGAGGAAGCCGAGATAGAGCGGCGGATCGCCGATCGGCGTCAGGCTGCCGCCGATGTTCGAGACGAGGAAGATGAAGAAGACGAAGGTGTGCACCTTGCGCGTGCGGTTCGCGTTGGCGCGCAGCACCGGGCGGATCAGCAGCATGGAGGCGCCGGTGGTGCCCATCAGGCTCGCCAGCACGGTGCCGACCGCGAGCAGCGCCGTGTTGGTCAGCGGCGTTCCCGTCAGCGTGCCGCGCAGCAGCACCCCGCCGCCCGTGGTGTAGAGCGCGAGCAGCAGCACGATGAAGGGGATGTATTCCTGCACCAGCACGAAGGCGATCTCGCCCAGCGCCTTGTCCAGCCCGAAGACGAGCGCGAAGGGCAGAAGGAAGGCCGCCCCCCAGAAGGCCGCGACCTTGCCGTAATGGTGGTGCCAGAAGGAGGGGGCGAGCAGCGGCATCAGCGCGATGGAGAGCAGCACGCCCGCAAAGGGCAGGGTCCAGACCAGGCCGAGCTGCCGGCCGTCGATCGCCGCGGCCTGGGCCGGCCCCGCCGCCAACACCAGCACCAGCAGCGCAGCCAAGAGGCGCAGCACGAACCCCCTCCTCCATCCCCGCCCGCGGGCTTTTCCTGAAAAGCGCCCCCCCGTCAACCGCGGCCGGGGGGTTTGCAGCGCGGCTGCCGGGCGCGTAATACCCCGCGCGAGTTCGGGAGAGATCTCTCATGGAAATGTCCGGCGAGCGCCGCATCCCCGCGCCCCGCGCCCAGGTCTGGCAGGCGCTGAACGACCCCGAGGCGCTGAAGGCCGCCATCCCCGGCTGCGAGTCCATCGAGAAGCTCTCCGAGACGGAGCTGACGGCGAGGCTTGCGCTCAAGATCGGCCCGATGGCGGCGAAGTTCTCCGCCAAGGTGCATCTGGAGAACCTCAACCCGCCCGCCAGCTACACCATCAGCGGCGAGGGCAATGGCGGGGCCATGGGCTTCGCCAAAGGCGGCGCCGACGTGGTGCTCGAGGAGGCGGGCCCCTCCGAGACGCTGCTGCGCTATCACGTGAAGGCGCAGGTGGGCGGCAAGATGGCGCAGCTCGGCGCGCGGCTGATCGACAGCACGGCCAAGCAGATGTCCGACCAGTTCTTCGACCGCTTCGCCGCCGGCCTCACCCCCGCACCCGCCGCCGCCGAGGGCGGCGCGCCCGTTGCGCGGCCGCCGGCCGGCGCCATCTCCGTCTTCTCGCTCATCCCCTCGGAGTTCCTGGGCATGCCGATCGTCTTCTGGCTGGGCAGCGGCGCGATGCTGCTGATCCTGCTGCTCATCTTCGCCTCGTGAGCGCGGCGCCGCCGCAGGACGCGCCGGCGAGCGTCGCCGCCACCGCGGCGCTGCTCGCCTCGGGCGGCTATGTGGCCGACACGGCGCTCGCCACCACCGTCCATCTCGCGCTGCGCATGGGGCGCCCCCTCTTCCTCGAGGGAGAGCCCGGGACCGGCAAGACCGAGATCGCGAAGGTTCTGGCGGCGAAGCTGCCGCGCCGCCTGGTGCGGCTGCAATGCTATGACGGGCTCGACCTCTCGGCCGCGGCCTATGAGTGGAACCACGCGCGCCAGCTCATGGCCATCCGGCTGGCGGAGGCGCGGGGCGAGACGGCCGATCTCGAACGCTCCATCTACGACCGCCGCTTCCTCGAGGCCCGCCCGCTGCTGCAGGCGCTGGAGGGCGCGCCGGCGGTGCTGCTGATCGACGAGCTGGACCGCGCGGACGAGCCCTTCGAGGCCTTCCTGCTGGAAGTGCTGGCGGATTTCCAGATCACCGTGCCCGAACTCGGCACCATCCACGCCGAAACCCCGCCGGTGGTCGTCATCACATCCAACCGCACGCGCGAGGTGCATGACGCGATCCGCCGGCGCTGCCTCTACCACTGGGTGGACTATCCCGACGCGGCGCGCGAGCGCGCGATCCTGAAGCTGCGCGCGCCGGAGGTGAGCGAGCGCCTCTCCGCCCAGGTGGTGGCCTTCGTGCAGAGGCTGCGGCAGGGCGACTACTTCAAGCTGCCGGGCGTGGCCGAGACGATCGACTGGGCCAAGGCGCTCGCAGCGCTGGACGCGCGCGAACTCGAGCGCGGCGCGGTGGACGCCACCCTCGGCGTGCTGCTGAAATACCAGGACGACATCGCGAAGCTGCGCGGCGAGGAGGCGGCGCGGCTCCTCGCGGCGGCGAAGGAGGACGAGGCGGCGTGATCCCGCCGCGCGCGGCGCCGCACCCCGCCCCGGG
Organism: Roseococcus sp.; assembly: GCA_046291055.1. Taxonomy (GTDB): domain Bacteria; phylum Pseudomonadota; class Alphaproteobacteria; order Acetobacterales; family Acetobacteraceae; genus Roseococcus. The sequence goes on along the minus strand of JBKBSR010000079.1, from coordinate 3,921 downwards.
CCGGGCGCTGGCCTTCAACCTGCTCGGCTTCGTGCGGCTGCTCCGGCGCGCGGGGCTGCGCCTCGGCCCCGGCGATGCGCTGGCGGCGGCCGAGGCGCTGACCATCGCCGGCATCGAGGAGCGCGAGGTGGTGCGCGCCGCCCTCGCCGCCACCCTGCTGCGCCGCCACGAGCAGCGGGAGATCTTCGACGCCGCATTCGACCTCTTCTGGCGCGACCCCGACCGCGCCCAGGCCGCCGCTGCGCTCGCCATGCTGGAGGCGCAGAAGCCCGAGGAGAGGGCGAAGCCCGGCGGCCGCCGCCTCGCCGAAGCCATGGCGGCAGATCGCCCCAGGCCGCCGCCCGAGCAGCCCGAGGAGGCGGAACGCCAGCTCGACGCGGCGATGACCGTCTCCGAGCGCGAGCGCCTGCAGCAGATGGATTTCGAGGCGATGAGCGCGGCCGAGATCGCCCGGGCGAAGCAGGAGATCAGGAAGCTCGTCCTCCCGCTCGACGCGAAGCCGACGCGTCGTTTCTGCCCCGACCCGCTGGGCCCGCGCGTGGACATCCGCGCCAGCATCCGCGGCGCCACCCGCACGGGCGGCGAGATGGCGCGCATCGCCCGGCGCCGGCGCGTGCTGCGCACGCCGCCGCTGGTGGCCATCTGCGACATCTCGGGCAGCATGGCGCGCTACGCGCAGGTGCTGCTGCACTTCCTGCACGCCGTGACGAACGAGCGCGACCGCGTGCACTGCTTCCTCTTCGGCACGCGGCTGACCAACATCACCCGCCAGCTCCGCCACCGCGACCCCGAGATCGCCTTCGAGATGGTCGGCCGCCTGGTGCCCGACTGGTCGGGCGGCACCCGAATCGGCGAGGCGCTGGAGCGCTTCAACCGCGACTGGTCGCGCCGCGTGCTGGGCCAGGGGGCGGTGGTGCTGCTCATCACCGACGGGCTCGATCGCGAGGGCGGCGCGGGGCTCGCGGAGGCCACGGCGCGGCTGCAGCGCTCCTGCCGGCGGCTGATCTGGCTCAATCCGCTGTTGCGCTATGCCGGCTTCCAGCCAAAATCCCTGGGCATTCGGGCCATGCTGCCGCATGTTCACGAGTTCCGGCCCGTGCACAACCTCGCGAGCCTCAAGGATCTGATCGCGGCGCTGGGGAAGGAGCAGGCAAGATGAGCGACGACATCCTCGCCACCGCCGCCGCCTGGGCCGATGCCGGCGAGCAGGTGGCGCTCGCCACCGTGGTGGAGACCTGGGGCTCCTCGCCGCGCCCGCCGGGGTCGATGCTGGCCGTCACCGCCTCCGGGCGCATGGCCGGCAGCGTCTCGGGCGGCTGCATCGAGGGCGCGGTGGCCGAGGCCGCGGGCGAGGTGATGCGCAGCGGCGCGCCCCGGCTGCTCGACTTCGGCATCAGCGACGAGCGCGCCTGGGAGGTGGGCCTCGCCTGCGGCGGCAAGCTCAAGGTGTTCGTGGAGAAGCTCGCATGAGGCGCGCCACGCTGGATGCGCTGCTGGCCGCGCGCGCGGCGAAGCGCGCCGTGGTGCTGGCCACGCGCCTCGAGGACGGCGCGCAGCATCTCTGGCCCGAGGAAGCCCTGCCCGGCGCGCTGGCCGAGGCCGCGCAGGCCGCGCTCGATCTCGACACGCCGCGGACCCTCGCCCTCGACGGCGAGGCCTGGTTCCTGCTGCCCTTCAACCCGCCGCTGCGCCTGATCGTGGTGGGGGCGGTGCATGTGGCGCAGGCGCTGGCGCCGCTCGCCGCGGGCCTCGGCTACGCCGTCACCATCGTCGATCCGCGCCGCGCCTTCGCCACCGAGGAGCGCTTCGCGGGCCTGGCGCTGAACCACGACTGGCCGGACGAGGCGCTGGTCGCCCTCGCCCCCGATGCGCGCACCGCGGTGGTCACGCTGACGCATGACCCGAAGCTCGACGACCCCGCGCTCGACGTGGCGCTGCGCTCGCGCGCCTTCTACATCGGCGCGCTCGGCTCCACCCGCACCCATGCGAAGCGGGTGGCGCGGCTGAAGGAACTCGGCCATGACGAGGCGGCCATCGCCCGCATCGCCGCCCCCGTCGGCCTCGACATCGGCGCGGTCACGGCGCCCGAGATCGCCCTCTCCATCATGGCCGAGATCGTGCAGCGCCGGCGCGGCCCGAAGCGGCGCGCGCCATGATCTTCGGCCCCACCCCGCTGGAGGAGGCCGAGGGCGCCATCCTCGCGCACAGCATCCGCCTCAAGGGGCGCGTGCTGAAGAAGGGCACGGTGCTGGACGCGGAGGCCATCGCCGCCCTGCGCGCCGGGGGTCAAGGGCAGGTGGTGGCCGCCCGCCTCGCCCCGGGCGACGTGCCGGAGGACGAGGCGGCCGCGCGCCTCGGCGAGGCCATGCTGCGCCCGCTCATCGCGCGCTCGCGCGCCGCCACGGGCCGGGTGAACCTGCTGGCGGAATCCGCCGGGCTGCTGGTGCTGGACGAGGAGCTGATCCACCGCGTCAACACGCTCGACGAAAGCCTCACCCTCGCCACCCTGCCCAACTTCACCGTGGTGCAGCCGCGCGAGATGCTGGCGACCATCAAGGTTATTCCGTTCGCCGCGCCGGGCGCGGCCGTGGGCGTCGCCGAGGCGCTGCTGCGCGGCCGCGCGGCGCTGGCGCTGCATCCCTTCCGCCCGCTCAAGGTCGGCCTCGTGCTCACCGAGCTGCCGGGCGTGAAGGAGAGCGCCATGGAAGGCGCGGTGGAGGTGACGCGCGACCGGGTGGAGGCGCTGCACGGCAGCCTGCTGCCCGTCGAGCGGGTGCGCCACGAGATCGCGCCCGTGGCCGAGGCGCTGACCCGCCTGCGCCGCCAGGGCGCGCAGATGCTGCTCATCGCCGGCGCCTCGGCGGTGGTGGACCGGCGCGATGTCGGCCCCGCCGCGATCGTGAAGGCCGGCGGGCGCATCGAGCATTTCGGCATGCCGGTGGATCCGGGCAACCTGCTCTGCCTCGGCGCCATCGAGGAGATTCCCGCCCTTGTCCTGCCTGGCTGCGCGCGCAGCCCGAAGCTGAACGGCTTCGACTGGGTGCTGCAGCGGCTCTTCGCCGGCATCCCCGTGCGCGCGCGCGACGTGATGGCGATGGGGGTGGGCGGCCTGCTCAAGGAGATCGAGACGCGCCCGCTGCCGCGCGAGAAGGCGCCTGCCGCCCCGCCGCCCGCCCGCGCGCCTCGCCGCCCGCGCAGCGTCGCGGCGCTGGTGCTCGCGGCCGGGCGCTCGCGCCGCATGGCGCCGCTCAACAAGCTGCTGGTGGCCGACGATCACGGCGTGCCCATGATCGCGCGCGTGGTGGACCAGGTGGCGGCCAGCGGCCTGCGTCCCATCCTCGTCGTCACCGGCCATGAGCGCGAGCGGGTGGAGGAGGCGCTGGCCGGCCGCCCGGTCATCTTCGTCCACGCCGAGGACTACGCGCAGGGCCTCTCGGCCAGCCTGCGCGCCGGCATCGCCGCCCTTCCGCCCGAGGCCGAGGGGGTGCTGGTCTGCCTCGGCGACATGCCGCTGGTGACGGCCGGCGTGATGCAGCGCCTCGTCGCCGCCTTCGATCCCGAGGAGGGGCGCGCCATCGTCCAGCCCACCTATCGCGGCAAGCAGGGCAACCCCGTGCTCTGGGGCCGCGAGTTCTTCCCCGAGATGATGGCGATCACGGGCGATGTGGGCGCGCGCCAGCTCGTCGGCCGCCATGCCGACCGGCTGGTGGAGGTGGAGGTGGGCGAGGACGGCGTGCTGCGCGACTTCGACACCACCGAGGCGCTGAAGGCCGCGCCGGGTTTCGGCAAGCCGCGCTGAGCCGCTAGGGTCTGTACCCAATTGACGTAGGTGCGTCGCGGTGATTCACCCTGCCAAACGGCGGGGGATGGACGGTGTCGCGCCTGTTCTGGCTGAGCGACGTGCAGTGGGCGGCGATCGAG
>JBKBSR010000078.1:0-10957 GCA_046291055.1 Roseococcus sp. | reverse complement strand
TGAAGCAGACGGTGTTCCGCGACTTCCACATGCTCGACCCCAACCGGATCACCAACAAGACCAACGGCGTGACGTTCCGGCGCTGGCTGCAGCAGTGCAATCCCTGCCTGACGGAGCTGCTGATCGAGAGCATCGGCCCCGCCTTCCTCGACGACCCCATGGCGCTGAAGAGCCTGGAACCGCTGGCCGGGGACGCCGCCTTCCAGACCCGCTTCGCCGAGGTGAAGCGCGTGAACAAGGAAGCGCTGGCGAAGCTGATCCGCGAGCGCACCGGCATCCGCGTGGACCCCGCGGCGATGTTCGACGTGCACATCAAGCGCATCCACGAATACAAGCGGCAGCTCCTGAACATCCTCGAGACGCTGGCGCTCTACGACGCCATCCGCGCCGAGCCGCACCGCGACTGGCAGCCGCGCGTGAAGATCTTCGCCGGCAAGGCGGCGGCGAGCTACCACCGCGCCAAGCTCATCATCAAGCTGGCCTACGACGTGGCGCGCCTCGTCAACCGCGACCCCACGGTGCGCGACAGGCTGAAGGTGGTGTTCCTGCCCAACTACAACGTGTCGCTGGCCGAGACGATCATCCCCGCCGCCGACCTTTCCGAGCAGATCTCCACCGCGGGCATGGAGGCCTCGGGCACCGGCAACATGAAGCTCGGCCTGAACGGTGCGCTGACCATCGGCACGCTGGACGGCGCGAACGTCGAGATGCTCGAACATGTGGGCGCCGAGCACATGTTCATCTTCGGCCTCAAGACGCCCGAGGTAGAGCAGCGCCGGCGCGAGGGCTGGCGGGGCGAGACCGCCATCGCCGCCTCCTTCCGGCTGCAGCAGGTGATCGAGCAGCTCGCCTCCGGCGTCGTCTCGCCCGACGACCGCGGCCGCTTCGGCGAGATCGTGCAGACGCTGCGCGAGCACGACCATTTCCTGGTCACCGCCGATTTCGACAGCTATTTCGACAAGCAGCGTGAGGTGGACGCGCGCTGGGCCGACCAGCCCGCGTGGCGGCGCTCGGCCATCCTCAACACGGCGCGCCTCGGCTGGTTCTCCTCGGACCGCACCATCCGCGAATACGCCGAGGAGATCTGGCGCATTCCGGTCGGGCATTGAGACCATGGGGGCCATGCGCGCCAGCGCGGAGGAGCTCGCCTCCCTTTTGTCGGCGACGCACGGCAACCCTTTCGCCCTGCTCGGCCCCCATGCGGCGCAGGGGGGCGTGGTCTGGCGCTGCTTCCTGCCCGGCGCGCACGCGGTGGAGGCGCTTTTGGAGGACCGCGCCCTGCCGATGCAGGCGCGGGGCGAGGAGGGCTTCTTCGAGGCCCTCCTGCCCGGCGCGCGGCGCGAGGACTGCCGACGGCTGCGCGTGCACTACCCGGATGGCGCGCAGGAGATCCATGATCCCTACGCATTCGGCCCCACACTCGGCCCCCTCGACGACCACCTGCTGCTCGAGGGCACGCATGTGCGCCTTTACGAGCGGCTGGGCGCGCACCCGACCCTGCACGAGGGGGTCGCGGGCACGCGCTTCGCAGTGTGGGCGCCGCATGCGCGCCGCGTCTCGGTGGTGGGCGACTTCAACCTCTGGGATGGTCGGCGCCACCCCATGCGACGGCGAGTGGATTCGGGGATATGGGAGATCTTCCTGCCCGCCGTCGGCCCGGGCGCCCTCTACAAATACGAGCTGGTCGGCCCCGACGGGAACCTGCTGCCGCTGAAGGCCGACCCCTTCGGCTTCGCCGCCGAGCTGCGCCCCAACACCGCCTCGATCGTCGCCGATATCGAAGGCTTCGAGTGGACCGACGAGGCTTGGCTCGTGCAGCGCGCCGCGACCGACTGGCCGCGCGCGCCGATGTCCATCTACGAGGTGCACGCCACCTCCTGGAAGCGCCACCCCGACGGGCGCTTCTGGAGCTGGGACGAACTGGCGACCGACCTCATCCCCTACGCCAAGGGCATGGGTTTCACTCATATCGAGTTCCTGCCCGTGATGGAGCACCCGCTCGACGCCTCCTGGGGCTATCAGCCGATCGGGATGCACGCCGTCACGGCGCGCCTCGGCGGGCCGCGCGGGCTGATGGCCTTCGTCAACGCCGCGCACGCGGCGGGGCTCGGCGTCATCCTCGACTGGGTGCCCGCGCATTTCCCGCAGGATGCGCACGGCCTCGCCTGGTTCGATGGCACGCCGCTCTTCGAGCACCCGGACCCGCGCCGCGGCTTCCATCCCGACTGGCGCACCGCCGTCTACGACTACGGCCGGACGGAGGTGCAGAGCTTCCTCGCCTCCAACGCCATGTTCTGGATCGAGCGCTTCCACGCCGACGGGCTGAGGGTGGACGCCGTCTCCTCCATGATCCACCTCGACTACTCGCGCGGGCCCGGCGAATGGACGCCCAACGAGGATGGCGGCAACGACAACCGCGACGCCATCGCCTGCCTGCGCAAGATCAACGCCCTGGTGCGCGCCGAAGGGCACGGCGCGCTGATGATCGCCGAGGAGGCGACGGACTGGCGCGGCGTCACCGCGCCCGTGGCGCAGGGCGGGCTCGGCTTCCACTTCAAGTGGAACATGGGCTGGATGAACGACACTCTGCGCTACGTGGCGAAGGAGGCGGTGCACCGCCCCTGGCACCACCAGTGGATGAACTTCGGCCTGATGTACGCCTTCAACGAGCGCTTCATCCTGCCGCTCAGCCATGACGAGGTGGTGCACGGCAAGGGCTCGCTGCTCGGGCGCCTGCCCTCCGGCGGGCCGGGGGCCGATGACTGGCAGCGCTTCGCCACGCTGCGCGCCTACCTCGCCTTCATGTGGGGGCATCCGGGCAAGAAGCTCCTCTTCATGGGCGGCGAGTTCGGCCAGTGGCGCGAATGGAGCGAGGCGCGCGAGCTGGACTGGTGGCTGCTGCAATATGCCCCGCACCAGGGGCTGCAGGCGCTGGTGCGCGACCTCAACGGGCTGCACCGCGACCTGCCCGCCCTGCACGCGCGCGACGCGGAGCCCGAGGGCTTCCTCTGGACGGATGCGAACGACGCCGCTGGCTGCAGCTTCGGATGGCTGCGCTTCGACGGGGCTGGGGGGCCGCCGGTGGCGGTGCTCAGCAACTTCCAGAGCGCCCCGCACGAGCACCACCTGACGGGCCTGCCCTGCGCAGGGCCGTGGAGGGAGCTGCTGAACACCGATTCGCGCCTCTATGGCGGCTCGGGCCTGGGCAATCTCGGCCGGGTCATCGCCCGGCCCGAGCCCGCCTTCGGCCAGCCCGCCTCGGCCCGCGTGCTGCTGCCCCCGCTTGCCACGCTCATGCTCGTTCCGGAACAATGGCCGCCGCCGGAGAGAAACGAGCCCAGAGATGCGTGATCGCGAACTGGCCCCCGCACCATTGGCGCGCACCGCCATGGCCTTCGTGCTCGCCGGCGGGCGGGGCTCGCGCCTGATGGAGCTGACCGACCGGCGCGCCAAGCCCGCCGTCTATTTCGGGGGCAAGACGCGCATCATAGACTTCGCGCTGTCCAACGCGCTGAACTCGGGCATCCGCCGTGTCGCGGTCGCGACCCAGTACAAGGCGCACAGCCTGATCCGCCACCTCCAGCGCGGATGGAACTTCTTCCGCACCGAGCGCAACGAGAGCTTCGACATCCTGCCCGCGAGCCAGCGCGTCTCCGAGCACAACTGGTATCTCGGCACGGCCGATGCGGTGTTCCAGAACATCGACATCATTGAGGATCTCGCACCGCGGCACATGGTCATCCTCGCGGGCGACCACATCTACAAGATGGACTATGAGCGCATGCTCCAGCAGCATGTGGATCAGGGAGCGGATGTCACGGTCTCCTGCATCGCCGTGCCGCGCGAGCAGGCGAAGGGCTTCGGCGTCATGGCCGTGAACAGCGAGGCCTGGATCACCGATTTCGTCGAGAAGCCCGCCGACCCGCCGGGCATTCCGGGGCGGCCCGACCTCGCGCTGGCCTCCATGGGGATCTACGTTTTCGACACGGCCTACCTGATCGCGCAGCTCCGCCGCGACGCGGCCGATCCCTCCTCAAGCCACGATTTCGGCAAGGACATCATCCCCCACATCGTGCGCACCGGCCGCGCCGCCGCGCACCGCTTCGAACGGAGCTGCGTGCGCTCGGTGCGCGAGACGGCCCCCTACTGGCGCGACGTGGGCACGGTGGACGCCTACTGGGAAGCCAACATAGACCTCGTGAGCATCGTCCCGCCGCTCGACATCTACGACCAGGACTGGCCGATCTGGACCCACAGCGAGGTGGTGCCGCCCGCGAAGTTCGTGCATGACGAGGAGGGCCGGCGGGGCGAGGCCATCTCCTCCCTCGTCGCAGGGGGCTGCATCATCTCGGGCGCCTCCTGCCGGCGGTCGCTGCTCTTCACCGGCGTGCACGTCCACTCCTACGCCACGCTGCACGAGGCGGTGGTGCTGCCCGGCGTGGATGTCGGGCGCGGGGCGCGCCTCTCTCGCGTCGTGGTGGACAGAAGCTGCCGCATCCCCGACGGGCTGGTGGTGGGCGAGGATCCGGCGCTCGACGCCGCGCGCTTCCGCCGCACGGAGCAGGGCGTCTGCCTCATCACCCAGGCCATGCTGGACCGGCTGGCGTGAGCGTGGCCCTGCGGGTTCTCGCCGTCGCCTCCGAGTGCTTCCCCTTCGTCAAGACCGGGGGCCTCGCCGATGTGGTGGGCGCGCTGCCCGCGGCCCTCGCGCCCGAGGGGGTGGAGGTGACCACGCTGCTGCCCGGCTATCCCGCGGTGCTGCAGGCGCTCGGGCCGGTGCACCGGGTGGACGCGCTGCCGGAGCTGATGGGCGCGCCGGCGCGGCTGCTGCACGCCGAGGCGTCGGGGCTGCGCGTGGTGGCGCTCGATGCGCCGCATTTCTTCGCCCGCGCCGGTTCCCCCTACCTCGCGCCCTGGGGCGAGGACTGGCCGGACAACGCCGCGCGCTTCGCCGCGCTGGCGCGGGCGGGGGCGAGCCTCGCCCAGTCCGAGGGGTTCGACGCGGCGCACGCGCATGACTGGCAGGCCGGGCTGCTGCCCGCCTATCTTCGCTACGAGGCGCCGCGGCTGCCCTGCCTGTTCACCCTGCACAACCTGGCCTTCCAGGGCCAGTTCCCGCCCGAAGTGTTCCCCCTGCTCGGCCTGCCCGGCGAGGCGTTCCGCGCCGAGGGGCTCGAGTATTACGGCCGCGTCGGCTTCCTCAAGGCGGGGCTGTGGTATGCGTCGCGCATCACCACCGTCTCGCCCAGCTACGCCGCGGAAATCCGGACGCCCCACTGGGGCATGGGGCTCGATGGCCTGCTGCGCGGCCGCGCGCGCGACCTCTCAGGCATCCTCAACGGCCTCGACACGGTGGAGTGGAACCCCGCCACCGATCCCCGGCTGCCGGCCAACTTCTCGGCCGATGATCCCGCGCCGCGCGCCGAGAACAAGCGGCAGTTGCAGGCCCGGATGGGCCTTGCCCCCGAGCCCGACGCGCCGCTCTTCGCCTTCATCGGCCGCTTCACCTGGCAGAAAGGGGTGGATCTGGCGCTGGAGGCGCTGCCGGCGGTGCTCGACAACGGCGCGCAGATCGCCTTCCTCGGCACAGGCGAGGGCGCGCTCGAGGAGAGGGTGCGCGGCGCGACGGGCGCCAACCCCGGGCGGGTGGGCAGCTTCATCGGATTCGACGAAGGATTTGCGCGCCTCGTCTACGGGGGGGCGGATTCCATCCTTCTGCCCTCGCGCTTCGAGCCCTGTGGCCTCGGGCAGCTCTGCGCGCTGCGCTATGGCGCGCCGCCCATCGTGGCCCGGGTGGGCGGCCTCGCCGACACGGTGATGGACGCGAACGAGATGGCGCTGGCCGCCGGCGCGGGCACCGGCTTCCAGTTCTCGCCCGTCACGCAGGAGATGCTGATGGCCGCCATCGAGCGCGCCATCCGCCTGTTTCGGGAACCGGGCGCCTGGGCGCGGCTCGTGGCCAACGCCATGGCCACGGACGTCTCCTGGGCGCGTTCGGCGGCGCGCTACGCCGCCCTGTTCCGCGACATGACCGGGCGGGGCTGAGCATGCCCGGCGTGACCCCGGAGGCCGGCGGGCTCCGCGTGGAGCTTCCCGCGCCGGGGGCCGAGCGGGTCTGGTTCTGCCTGTTCGAGCGCGACGAGGAGGTGCTGCGCGCGCCGCTCGAACCGCACGGCGATGGCCTCTACGCAGGCCATGTCCCGGGCGTAGGCCTGGGCGCGCGCTACGGCTTCCGCGCCGATGGCCCCGCCGCGCTGGGTCGCTTCGATCCGGCCAAGCTGCTGCTCGACCCCTATGCGCGGCGGCTCGAGGGGCCGCTGCGCCTGCACCCGAGCCTGTTCATCCCCGGCGAGGACAGCGCCCCCCACCTGCCCAAATGCATGGTGGAGGCGCCCCTGCCCCCACTCTGCTGGACGCCGGTGCCCGCGCAGCCGCTGATCCTCTACGAACTGCATGTGCGCGGCTTCACCATGCGTCACCCGGAGATTCCCGAGGCGCTCCGCGGCACCTTCGCAGGCCTCGCGCATCCCGCCGCCATCGCCCATCTGCGGGCGCTCGGCATTACCGCCGTGGAGCTCATGCCCTCAGCGGCCTGGATCGAGGAGCGGCATCTGCCCCCGCTCGGGCTGACGAACCATTGGGGCTACAACCCGGTCTGCCCGCTGGCGCCCGACCCTCGCCTCGCCCCGGGCGGCATGGCCGAGGTGCGCGCTGCGGTGCAGGCGCTGCGCGCCGCAGGCATCGCCGTGATCCTCGACGTGGTGTTCAACCACACCGGCGAGGGCGACGCGCAGGGCCCCACGCTGAACCTGCGCGGGCTGGGCGAGGCGCATTGGTATCGCCTCGGCCAGAACCAATCGGGCTGCGGCAATGTGCTGGCCTGCGACCGCCCCTGGCCGCTGCGCCTCGTCATGGATGCGCTGCGCCACTGGGCGCTGGAGGCGGGGGTGGACGGATTCCGCCTCGACCTCGCCACCACCCTCGGCCGGCGCGACCCAGAGGGACGTTTCGATTCCAACGCTCCTCTGCTCGCCGCCATCCGCCAGGATCCGGTGCTGGCGACGCGGCGCATCATCGCCGAGCCCTGGGACGTGGCCGACCACAGCCTGGGCGCCTTCCCGCCCGGTTGGGGCGAGTGGAATGACCGTTTCCGCGACGATGTGCGCCGCTTCTGGCGCGGCGATCGCGGCATGGTCGGCACGCTGGCCACCCGCCTCGCCGGCTCCTCCGACGTGCTGCCTGGCCGTCCGGGAGATTCCGTGAACTTCGTCACCGCCCATGACGGCTTCACCCTGGCCGACCTCGTGAGCTTCGCGCGCAAGCACAACGAGGCGAACGGGGAGGAGAACCGCGACGGCAGCGACCAGAACCTCTCCTGGAACAACGGTCATGAGGGGCCGACGGACGACCCCGCCATCCTGGCCCGCCGCGCCGCCGATGCGCGCGCCCTGCTGGCGACGCTGCTGATCGCCCGCGGGATTCCCATGCTCTCGATGGGCGACGAGATCGGCCGCACGCAGCAGGGCAACAACAACGCCTATTGCCAGGACAACGCCCTCTCCTGGATGGACTGGGCGCGCGCGGACAGGGCGCTGTTCGCCTTCGCGCAACGGCTGGTGGCGGCCCGCCGCGCCCACCCCGCCCTGCACGCCACCCGCCCGCTGACCGGAGGGGAGGTCGCCCCCGGCTTCCTCGATGTGGCCTGGCTGACCCTCGAGGGCACGCCGATGCAGGCGTGGGAGGCGGCCGAAAGCCTCGCCATGCTGCTGCGCCAGGACGATGACCGGGTGCTCGCCGCCTTCCACCAGGGCGAGGGCGCGGCGCTGCTCGCCCTGCCCCCGCCGCGCTGGGGCCGCCAATGGATTCTGATCGCCGACAGCGCCGACCCGGACCGGGGGGGCGTGGTGGAGGGCCCCCAGGGCATGGCCCCACGCTCCGTGCTGCTGCTGGCCGAGGAGCCGCGGGCCGCGTCGCGTCCGAGTGGGCCGGATGGCGAAACACTGGCCGCCCTGGCCGCCGCCGCGGGCATCGAGACGGTCTGGTTCGATCTGGCCGGCGCCGCGCATCGCGTGCCCGAGGGCACGGTGCGCACGCTGCTCGCCGCGCTCGGCCTGCCCGCCGAGACGGCGGCCCAGGCGCGCGACAGCCTGGCGCGGCGGCGGGAGAGGCCGCTGCTGCCGCCGCACCTCGCCGCGACCGAGGGCCTCGCGCCGCGCCTGCCCAGCGCCGCCACGCGCCGCCTCGCCGCAGCCCTGCACCTCGAAGGCGGCGAGACGCGCGAGCTCTCGCTGCTGCCGCAGGACGGGATGCTGCTGCTGCCGCCCCTGCCGCCCGGCCACCACCGGCTGGAGACGGCGGGCGCTCTGTGCCGCATCACCTGCGCCCCGGCCCGCGCCTTCCGCCCCGCCGCGCTGGAGGCGCCGCGCTTCGGCCTCACCGCGCAGATCTACGCGCTGCGCCACGCCGCCGACCAGGGCATGGGCGACTTCACGGCGGTGGCGGAGCTGGCCCGCGCCGCTGCGGCCGAGCGCGCGCTATGGCTCGGCCTCTCGCCGCCGCACGCGCTGCACCTCGCGGACCGCGCCCGCGCCAGCCCCTACCAGCCGAGCGACCGCCGCTTCCTCGACCCGATGCTGATCGACGCCGCCCGCCTTGGCCCCTGCGCCGCACCGGGCGGGGTGCTGGTGGACTACCCCGCCGCCTGGGCCGCGAAGCGCGCCACACTGGCCGCCGCCTGGGCGCGCTTCGACCGGCGCGACCCGGGCTTCCAGGCCTTCCGCGCCGCGGGCGGGACGGCGCTGCGGGGCTTCGCGCTGCACGCCGCGCTCTCGGAGCATGTCGGCCATGGCGACCATCGCCGCTGGCCCCCCGGCCTCGCGCATGTGGATGATCGCGCGGTCCCCGGTTTCGCCGCCCGGCTGGCGGAGGAGACGGAGTTCCACATCTTCCTGCAGTTCCTGGCCGACCGGCAGCTCGCCGAGGCCGCGGCCGCCGGGGCTGGCCTCTATCGCGACCTCGCCGTGGGCAGCGCGCCCGACGGCGCCGAGGCCTGGACGCGCGCCCTGCCCTTCCTGGAGGGCTTCTCCATCGGCGCGCCGCCCGACCCGCTCGGCCCGCTCGGTCAGGTCTGGGGCGTGCCGCCGCCAGACCCGCTGGCCTCGGCGGCCGAGGGCCATGCGGGCTTCGCCGCGCTGATCCGCGCCAACATGCGCCACGCCGCCGCGCTGCGGATCGACCATGTGCTGGGCCTCAGGCGCCTCTTCCTGGTCCCCGAGGGCGCACCCGCCGCCGAGGGCGCCTATCTGGCGCAGGACATGGAGGGGCTGCTCGCCGCCATCCGCCTGGAAAGCCACCGCGCCCGCTGCGCCGTGGTGGGCGAGGATCTGGGCACAGTGCCCGACGGGCTGCGGGAGCGCCTGGCCGAGGCCGGGCTGCTCTCCTACCGTGTGCTCTGGTTCGAGCGAGAGGAGGGCCGCTTCACGCCCCCTGCGCGCTGGCCGCGCGAGGCGGTGGCCTGCCTCGCCACCCACGACCTGCCGACCCTGGCCGGCTGGTGGGCGGGCGAGGACATCGCCGAGCGCGAGGCGCTGGGCCTGATGCCGCCGGGTGCGGCCGAGGCCGCCCGGGCTGGACGCGCCGCCGAGCGGCGGGAGATCCTCGCCGCCCTGCGCGAAGTGGGCCAGCCCCTGCCCGAGGACGCCGCCGAGGGCCCCTTCACGGAGGCTCTGGCCGCCGCGCTGCACGCCTATCTGGCCGCCACCCCCTCGCTCATGCTGCTGATCCAGGCCGAAGACCTCGCAGGCGAACAGGTCTCGGTGAACCTGCCCGGCACGGATCGCGAGCGCCCCAACTGGCGCCGTCGCCTGCCCGGCGACGCCGCGGCGCTGATGGGCACGCCGCTGGCCCAGGCCATCCTGTCCGCCGTCAGGCGAGCGAGGCCAGCTCCCCCACCGTGACGGGCTTGGTGGGAAAGCGCGTGCGCAGCCCCTCCAGAGCACCGGGCGGCACTCCGCGCACGGCGGCCATCACCGCCTGCACCGCCGGGCCGCAGACGCGCCCCTGGCAGGGCCCCATCCCCGCGCGCAGATAGGCCTTGAGCTGGTTTGGCCCCTGCGCGCCCAGCGCGGTCGCCGCGCGCACCCGCCCGGCCGTCACCTCCTCGCAGCGGCAGAGGATGGTCTCGTCCGGGATGCGCGCGGCCGGCAAGGGGGGGAAAAGCGCGTCGAGGAAGGGGCGCGGCGCCAGCTCCGCCGCGCGGCGCAGCAACAGCGGTCCGGCCAGCGCGTCGCGCTGCTCCTCGGTCAGCGCGCCGAGCCGCCGCGCCGCCTCCAGCGCCGCGATCCGGCCGGAGAACTCCGCCGCCCGTGCGCCGCCGATCCCCGCGCCATCGCCCGCCACCAGCACGCCGGGGCGGGTGGTGTTGCCCCAGCCATCCAGCACGGGCCGCAGGCAGGCCTGGGCCTCGTCCCAGAGATGGGCGCAGCCCTGCAGCGCCCGGGTGATCTGCGTGTTGGGCACGACGCCATCGTGCAGCAGCAGCAGGTCGGCCCCCTCGCGCCGGCCGTCGAAGGCGATGTGCGTCAGCCGCTCCCCACCCTCGGCTGCGAGCGTGCGGGTGCGGATCACCGGCACGCCCGCTCGCCGCACCCGCGCCATCCAACGCAGCCCCCTCAGCAGATAGCCCGGCGCAGTCAGCGCGGCCGGCAGATGCAGGGCGGCCCGCCTCCAGCCGCCCGGCGGCGAGATGTCGAGGATGCCCGCGATCCGCCCGCCCTTGGCGAGCATCTGCGCGGCGTAGAGCCAGAGCAGCGGCCCCTGCCCCGCCATCCACACCTGCCCCTCGGGCAGCAGCCCAGCGGACTTGAGCAGGATCTGCGCCGCCCCCACCCCCATCACGCCGGGCAAGGTCCAGCCCGGGATGGGCAGGGGCCGCTCGATCGCGCCCGGGCAGAGCAGC
>JBKBSR010000077.1:0-10962 GCA_046291055.1 Roseococcus sp. | reverse complement strand
CGTGGCGGCAGTGGCTCCCGCACTCGTGCTCGTGCCCGCGCCGGCGCCCAGGCCCGCCCCCGCCGCGATTGCCGCGCCGCATGAGGCGGTGCCGAACTCCTCCATGCGCAAGGTCATCGCGCGCCGGCTGTCGGAGTCCAAGGCCAGCATCCCGCACTTCTACGTGGCCATGGACATCGAGCTCGACGCGCTGCTCAAGCTGCGCGCCGAGCTCAACGCCCAGGCGCCGAAGGAGGGCCCGGGCGCCTTCAAGCTCAGCGTGAACGACCTGATCATCAAGGCCTGCGCGGTGGCGCTGCGCCGGCATCCGAGCGTCAACGCCTCCTGGACGGAGGAGGCGATCCTGCGCTTCTCCGATGTGGACATCAGCGTGGCCGTCGCCATCCCGGACGGGCTGATCACGCCCATCGTGCGGCGCGCCGACCAGAAGGGCCTCGCCACCATCTCGAACGAGATGAAGGATCTCGCGGCGCGCGCGAAGGCCGGCAGGCTGAAGCCCGAGGAGTTCCAGGGCGGC
This sequence comes from Roseococcus sp., assembly GCA_046291055.1. Taxonomy (GTDB): domain Bacteria; phylum Pseudomonadota; class Alphaproteobacteria; order Acetobacterales; family Acetobacteraceae; genus Roseococcus. The sequence goes on along the minus strand of JBKBSR010000077.1, from coordinate 10,445 downwards.
GGCTTCTCGATCTCCAACATGGGGATGTACGGCGTCAGCCACTTCGCGGCGATCATCAACCCGCCACAGGCCGGCATCCTCGCCGTCGGCGCGGGCGAACAGCGGCCGGTGGTGAAGAACGGCGCGCTCGCCATCGCCACCGTGATGACCTGCCAGCTCAGCGTGGACCACCGCGTGATCGACGGCGCGCTGGCGGCGGAGTTCATGCAGACGCTGAAGGGGCTGATCGAGAACCCGCTCTCGCTGATGCTCTGACGCCATGGCCTGGCGCGACGCGACGCGGGCGGACCTTGCGGAGGTGTTCCGCCTCCTGCGCGCGCTCGCCGAATACGAGAAGCTGCTGCACGAGTTCACCGCCACCGAGGCCGACTACGACGCGGCGCTGTTCGGCCCCTCGCCCTCGGCCCAGGCGATGCTCGCGGAGGTCGAGGGCCGGGCGGTCGGCGTCTGCCTCTGGTATCGCGTCTTCCCCTCCTTCACCGGCAAGCCCGGCATCTGGATCGAGGACGTATTCGTGGAGCCGGCGCATCGCCGACAGGGCCTCGGCGCCGCCGCCTTCCGAATCCTCGCCCGGCGCGTGCTGGCCGAGGGCGGCGCGACGCTGGAGTGGAATGTGCTCGACTGGAACGCGCCCGCAATCGCCGCCTACCGCGCGATGGGGGCCGTGCCGCGCGAGCAGTGGACCGACATGCGCGTGAGCGGCGAGGCGCTGCGCGCCCTCGCGGAAAGGGGCTGAGACATGGCCGATCCCTTCGACCTCATCGTGCTGGGCGGCGGGCCCGGCGGCTATGTCGCGGCCATCCGCGCGGCGCAGCTCGGGATGAAGGTGGCGCTCGTCGAGCGCGAGCACCTGGGCGGCATCTGCCTCAACTGGGGCTGCATTCCGACCAAGGCGCTGCTGCGCGCCTCGGAGATCAACCACCTGCTGCACAGCCTCGACGCCTACGGCTTCGCGGCCGACAACGTGCGCTTCGACTTCGCCAAGGTGATCAAGCGCTCGCGCGGCGTGGCCGGCCAGCTCTCGGGCGGCGTCAAGCACCTGCTGCGCAAGAACAAGGTGAGCGTGTTCGACGGCCATGGCGCGCTGGCCGGGCCGGGGCGCGTGACGGTGACGAAGGGCGGCAAGCCCGTCGCGGAGCTCGCCGCGAAGCACATCATCCTCGCCACCGGCGCGCGCGCGCGCGTGCTGCCTGGCCTCGAGCCGGACGGGCGCCTCATCTGGTCCTACAAGGAGGCGATGACGCCCGCCGCCCTGCCCAGGCGACTCATCGTCATGGGCTCGGGCGCCATCGGCGCCGAGTTCGCCTCCTTCTACCTCAACATGGGCAGCGAGGTGACGCTGATCGAGGTGATGGACCGCATCCTGCCCGTGGAGGACGCGGAGGTGAGCGCCTTCGTGCGCAAATCCTTCGAGAAGCAGGGAATGAAGATCCTCACCGGCGCCAAGGTGCAGGGCGTGCGCAAGGCGGCCGACAGCCTGACCGCCATCGTCGAGGCCGAGGGCAAGGTGATGGAGCTGCAGGCCGACCGGCTGATCAGCGCAGTGGGCATCGTCGGCAATGTCGAGAACATCGGCCTCGAGGGCACGAAGGTGCGGGTGGAGCGCACGCACATCGTCACCGACGCCATGGGCCGCACCGGCGAGCCCGGCGTCTACGCCATCGGCGACCTGACGGGCCCGCCCTGGCTGGCGCACAAGGCGAGCCACGAGGGCATCATCTGCGTCGAGGCCATCGCGGGGCTGCACCCGCACGCCATGGACGTGACGAACATCCCCGGCTGCACCTATTGCCGCCCCCAGGTGGCGAGCGTGGGTCTGACCGAGGCGCGCGCGAAGGAGCTCGGCCACGAGGTCCGCGTCGGCCGCTTCCCCTTCATCGGCAACGGCAAGGCCATCGCGCTGGGCGAGCCGGAGGGCTTCTGCAAGACCGTCTTCGACGCGAAGACGGGCGAACTGTTGGGCGCGCACATGGTGGGCCCCGAGGTGACGGAGATGATCCAGGGCTACGCCATCGCCCGCACCCTCGAATCCACCGAGGCCGAGCTGATGCACACCGTCTTCCCCCACCCGACGGTGAGCGAGACGATGCACGAGAGCGTGCTCGACGCCTACGGGCGCGTGATCCACATCTGAGGCCACCGGCGCGCCGCCGCATCGGCATGCCCGGGCATGCAGGGCTCTTGCGGCCCGCGCGCCCTTCCCCTTTCAATGCGTGGGGGACGAGCGCCGCGGCAGACGGCGTCGCCCCAGGCCAGGACCAGGGGGAACGATCCATGCCCACACGCCGCCTCACCTTCGCCGCGGCCCTCGCCGCGGGTCTTGCGCCGGCGATCGCCCGCGCCCAGGCTTGGCGGCCGAGCCGACCCATCCGCCTCATCGTGCCCTTCGCGCCAGGCGGCTCGAACGACATCGTGGGCCGCATCGTGGCCGAGGCGGCGGCGCAGGCGCTGGGCCAGCCCATCGTGATCGAGAACCGCGCCGGCGCGGGCGGCGCCGTGGGGGCAGAGGCCGCGGCGCGCGCCGCCCCCGACGGGCACACGCTGCTGATCAACAGCTCCCACGCCACCATCCCGGCGCTGGTGGCGCGCGTGCCCTACAACACGCTGGGCGATTTCGCGGGCATCGCGGTGGCGGGCTTCTCGCCCTATGTGCTGGTCGCCTCGCCGCAGCTTCCCGTGCGCACGGCGCAGGAGCTGGTGGCGCTGCTGCGCGGCGCGCCCAGCCGCTACAACATGGCCACCGCCGGCATCGGCAGCGGCGTGCATGTCGCGGCCGAACTGTTCCGGGCGCAGACCGGCGTGCAGGTGGAGCTGATCCACTACCGCGGCGGCGGCCCCTCGGTCGCGGCGCTGGTGGCGAACGAGGTGCATTTCGGCACGCCCACCATGGCCTCCTCCATCGGCCAGGTGCGCGGCGGCAATCTGCGCGCCCTGGCGGTGCTGGCGGCGCAGCGCACCCCCGCCCTGCCCGATGTGCCCAGCGCCCCGGAGGCCGGGCTCTCGGGCGCCGTGATCGAGGAGTTCTTCCCGATCCTCGCCCCCGCCGCCACGCCGCCCGCCGCCATCGCCGCGCTCGGCGAGGCCTTCCGCGGCGCCATCGCGCAGACCGCCGCGCGGCTGGCGGAGGTGGCGGGCGTCTCGCCCCGCCCGGGCTTCGAGACCTCCCAGCAGGTGATGGAGCTGATCCGGCAGAGCATGGAGAGCCACACCGCCATCCTGCGCGCCGCCGGCGTGCAGCCGGAATAGCCCTCAGGCCGCGCGCAGCACGGCCAGCACCGCCTCGCCGTAGCGTTCGAGCTTGCTCTCGCCCACCCCGGGCACGAGGCGCAGCTCGGCGAGGCTTGCGGGGCGGCGTGCTGCGATCTCGGCCAGCGTCGCGTCGTGGAAGATCACATAGGCGGGCACGGCCTGGGCGCGGGCCTCGGCCTTGCGCCACTCGCGCAGGGCGGCGAAGGCCGGATCGTCGTGCGGGGCCTCGCGCCGCTCGGCGCGGGCGCGGGGCAGGCGGGGCGCGACGGCGGAATCGCGCAGCAGCAGCCGCTTCTCGCCGCGCAGGAAGGGGCGGGCGGCCTCGGTCGCCACCAGCTCCCCGTGGTTCTCCACGCGCAGGTCGAGCGCGCCTGCCGAGACGAGCTGGCGCGCCACGCCGCGCCACACCCCCTCGGGCAGATCGGCGCCCACGCCGAAGGTGGGCAGACGGTCATGTCCGTGCTGCGCCACCTTCTCGGTCAGCCGGCCGCGCAGCACGTCCACGAGATGCATGAGGCCGAAGCGCCCGCCCGTGCGCACCGCGGCCGAGAGCAGCTTCTGCGCCGCCTCGGTGGCGTCGGAGACGCGTGGCGGGCTCTGGCACAGGTCGCAGTTGCCGCAATCCTCCTCCAGATCCTCGCCGAAGCAGCGCAGCAGCACGCGGCGGCGGCAGCTGGCGGCCTCGGCGATGCCCACCATCGCCTCCAGCCGCGCGCGCTCGATGCGCTTCTGCTCCTCGCCCGCCGGGCTTTCCTCGATGCGGTGGCGGGCGAGCGCGATGTCCCCCGCGCCATAGAGCAGCAGGGCGCGGGCGGGCGCGCCGTCGCGCCCCGCGCGGCCGATCTCCTGATACCAGCCCTCCGGCCCCTGCGGCAGCGAGAGATGGGCGACGAAGCGCACATCCGGCCGGTCTATGCCCATGCCGAAGGCGATGGTGGCGCACATGATCACCGCATCGCCGCGGGCGAAGCGGCGATGCGCCTCGCGCTTCGCGGCGGGCTCCATCCCGGCGTGGAAAGCCATGGAATCGTGCCCGTCGGCGCGCAGCCAGTCGGCGGTCTGCTCGGTGCGCGCCCGGGTGCCGCAATAGACGATGCCCGCCCCGCGCCCCTCCCAGCCCTCGCGCAGGAAGGCGCGGAGCTGCGCGCGCTCCTGCTCGCGCGGGGCGGCGGCGAGGTGGATGTTCGGCCGGTCGAAGGAGGAGCGGAACACCGGCGCGTCGAGCAGGCCGAGCTGGGCGCGGATGTCCTCCACCGTGCGCGCATCGGCGGTGGCGGTCAGCGCAAGCCGCGGTACGCCGGGGAAACTCTCCGCGAGCCGCGTCAGCGCCCGGTATTCGGGGCGGAAATGGTGGCCCCATTGCGAGATGCAGTGCGCCTCGTCCACCGCGAACAGCGCGAGGGGCCGCTCGGCCAGGCGCTCGAGCATCCCCTCCATGGTCAGCCGCTCGGGGCTGACGTAGAGCAGCTTGAGCGTGCCATCGAAGACGCCGCGCCACACCGCGCGCCGCTCCGCCTCCTCCAGCTCCGAATGCAGCGCGGCGGCGGCCACGCCCTGCTGGCGCAGCGCGGCCACCTGGTCCTCCATCAGCGCGATCAGCGGCGAGACGACCACCGCGAGGCCCGGACGGCAGAGCGCCGGCACCTGGAAGCAGAGCGACTTGCCGCCCCCCGTGGGCATGAGCACGAGGCCGGAGCCGCCGGCCAGCACATGCTCCACGATCTCGCGCTGGCGGCCGCGGAAGCCGGCATGGCCGAAGACCTCGCGGAGGATCTCGTCCGGGCCGCGCACCTCAGCCGGCGACGAGGCGGATTTCGACCCGGCGGCTCTCGATGGGCGCCGCCTCGAAGGGCACGGGCCCGCGCGGCACGACGAAGACGCGCTCGCCCGCCACGCCCATCTCGCGCAGCAGCTCCGCCACATGGCGGGCGCGCTGCTCGGACAGCGCGCGGTTGTAGGCGAGGCCGCCCGCCGGCCCGGCATAGCCGAACACGTTCACCCGCGCCGAGGGGTGCCGCGCCGCCGCCCGCGCGGCCGAGCGCACCACCTCGCGCGCCGGCGCGTCGAGCTCGGCGCTGTCCTCGTTGAAGAAGACGACGCGCACCGGCTCGTCCTGCAGCCGCATGAGGGTCAGCGCCTCGCAGCCGGCCAGAAGCGGCAGCGCGGCGAGGGCGAAGAGGCGTCGGCGCATCGGGCGGTCTCCTTCCGGTGGCGCCCTCAAGGCCAGAGCGGGCAGAGTCCCGTCAAGCCGCGGCCGGCAGCAGACGGCCCCCGGCGAGGCGGAAGGCGCGGTCCAGCGGCTCCACCCCGGTCAGCGCATGGGTGAGGAGGATCAGCGTGCGCCCTTCCGCCGCCGTGCCGAGAGTGGCGAGGAAGGCGCGCGCCGCCGCCTCGTCCAGCCCCGCGGTGGGCTCGTCCAGCACCAGCACCGGGGCGGGCGGCAGCAGGGCGCGGGCGAGGGCGATGCGCCGCGCCTCTCCGCCCGAGAAGCGCGCGCCGCCCTCGCCGCAAAGGGTCTCGAGCCCCTCGGGCAGGGAGCGCACGAACTCCCCCACCCCGGCCTTGGCAAGGGCGCGCCAAAGCGCGGCCTCGGGCGCCTCGGGCGCGGCGAGGCGCAGATTGGCCGCGATGCTGTCGTCGAAGAGGCGCGCGTTCTGCGAGAGCACGACGATGCGCCGGCGCAGCGCCGCCCCCTCCAGGGCCGCGATGTCCACCCCGCCCAGCGTGATCCGCCCCTCCGACGGCGCGGCGAGGCGCAGCAGCAGGGCCGCGAGGCTCGATTTCCCCGCCCCCGAGGGGCCGAGGATGGCGATGCGCTCGCCCGGGCGGATCACGAGATCCACCGCGCGCAGCACGGGCGGCGCGGCGGGGCTCCAGGCGAAGGAGACGCGCTCGAGGGCGAGGGTGGCGTCCTCGGGCGGCGGGGCGGGCGAGGCGGGCTCGGCCACCGGCGGCGCCGCGTCCGCAGCCTCGAAGAGCCGCCGCGCCCCCGCCCCCGCGGCGGCCAGCGCCGCGCCCGCGCGGGGCATGAGCCCGAGCATCTCGGCCGCGCCGATGGCGAGGAAGAGCGCGAGCACGGCCAGCGCCGCCCCCGCCTCGCCCGCCATCAGCCCCCAGGCGAGGCCGCCCAGCAGCGCCATCTGCGTCAGGAGCTGCCCCGCCGCACCCGCCCAGGCCCCGCGCGCGACGAGGCGGCGCTGCGCGGCCATCATGGTGCGATCGGCCTCGGCGAGCCGCGCCGCGGCCCGGCCCTCGGCATTGGCGGCCAGCACGTCCTCGAGCCCGGCCAGAGGGTCCACCGCCGCCGCGCGCAGCCCGCCCCGCGCCTCGGCCGCGCGCTGGGCGGCGCGGGCGGTGGCGGGGGCGAGCGCGAGCGGCAGCACCAGCGCCACCGCCAGCGGCAGCGCCACCCACAGCAGCAGCGCGGGCTCCGCCCCCAGCAGCAGCGCGATGGCGAGCACCGCCGCGAGCCCGCCCGCGGCCGGGACCACCGCGCCGAGATAGAAGCGATCGAGCGCGTCCACGTCCGAGACGAGCCGGCCCAGCAGATCGCCCGAGCCGGTGAAGCCGATGCCGCCCGGCATGCGCTCCGCGAGGCGGCGGAAGAACCACACCCGCGTGTCCGCCAGCGCACGGAAGGCGGCGTCGTGGCTCGCCATCCGCTCCCACCAGCGCAGGGCGGGGCGGATCAGCACGAGGGGGCGCAGCCAGATCAGCGCGGCGACGCCGAGCATCCCGCCCCCCGCCACGCCGGCCGCCACGCCCTTGCCGGCCAGCGTCATCAGCGCCACCCCCGCCAGCGCCGAGAGCATCGCCACCGCGAGCCCCGCCCGCAGCGCGCGCCGCCGCGCCGCCCAGAGCCGCCACAGCCGCGCGAGATCGCCCCACATGCTCATGCCACGGGGCTCTCGGCGCGGCGCCCCTCGCCCAGCGTCAGCACCCGCGCCGAGAGGCCGCGCAGCATGGGCGAATGGGTGGCGATGATGGCGGTGCGCCCGGCGCAGAGCCGCGCGATGGCCTCCATCACCTCGGCTTCGGTGCCCGGATCGAGCGCGGTGGTCGGCTCGTCCAGCAGCACGAGCGGCGCGTCGCGCAGGAAGGCGCGGGCCAGCGCCACGCGCTGCGCCTGGCCGCCGGAGAGGCCGTAGCCGCCCTCGCCCACGCGTGTCTCCAGCCCCTCGGGCAGTTCGCGGGCGAAGGCCATCACCCGCGCGGCCTCGGCGGCGCGCAGCAGCTCCGCCTCGCTGGCCTCGGGACGGGCGAGCAGGATGTTCTCTCGAATGGTGCCGGCGAAGAGATGCGCGCGCTGGCCCACATAGGCCGAGAGGCGGCGCAGCTCCGCGGGCGCGAGCAGCGTCGCGTCCCGCCCGTTGAGCGCGATGCGCCCCGATGCGGGCCGCGCGAAACCCATCAGCAGCTTCAGCACCGAGGATTTCCCCGCCCCCGAGGGCCCCACCAGCAGCAGCGTCTCGCCCGGGGCGAGGGCGAAGGTGAGGCGGTCGAGCGCGGGGGCGGGCGCGCCGGGATAGGCGAGGCTCACCTCGGTGAAGGCCACGGCGAGGCGCGGCGGCACCTCCTCGAGCCGCAGCCCCGCGGGCGGCGGCGCCTCGAGCAGCGGCGCGAGATCGGCCGCCGCCCCGCGCGCCGACATCGCCTCGTGATAGGCCTGGGAGAAGGCGCGCAGCGGCTGGAAGAAGGCGGGGACCAGCAGCAGGCAGAACAGCGCCGTGGCCGGATCCGGGTGGTTCGCGCCGAGATGCGCGCCATGCCGCCAGGCGAGATAGGCGATGGTCCCCGCCGCCAGCAGCTCCAGCACCGTGGTGGAGAGGAAGGCCACGCGCAGCACGCGCATGGTGCGCGCGCGGAACTCCTCGGCGGCGGCGGCGAGGTGGCGCGCCTCCGCCTCGGCCTGGTCGAACTGCACGAGGGTGGCGAGGCCGCGCAGCCGGTCCACGAAGCGCCCCGAGAGGCGGCCCAGCACATCGAGCTGCCGCCGGCTCTCGCGCGCCGCGCCGATGCCCGTCACCGCCATGCCGACGGGGACGAGCAGGCCCATCACCAGAAGCACCAGCGCGCTCACCCAGTCCGCCCGCCAGGCGATGAGGATGATCACGAGCGGCGAGAGCAGCGCCAGCGCGGCGGCCGGCAGCCAGCGCGCGAAGAAGCCCTCCAGCGCCTCCACCCGGTCCACCAGCAGCGAGGCCTTCTCGCCCACCCCGCGCGGATCCTCGGGGCCGAGCGCCATGAGCCGCGCGAAGAGCGCGGCGCGGATGCGCGCGCGCGCCGCCTCGCCCGCGCGGGTCTGCGCCGCCTCCTGCGCCATGCCGAGCAGCGCGATGACGAGGATGAGCAGCAGGCCGAGCCCGAGCTCCGCCCGGCCGCCGCCCGGAAAGCCGAGCAGCGCGGCGAGCAGCCGCGCGATGATCCAGGCGAGCCCCACGGCGCAGAGCGTGGAGAGCAGCCCGAGCACGACCGGAAGCGCCACGCGCCCCCGCTGGGCGCGCGCCTCCTTCCTCAGCCAGGCCGATGCCGCGCGGCCGTTCACGGGCGGTTCCATTGCCCGCTTTTGTAGGCGATGGCGCCAGCTTGCGCCACGGCCCCGCCAAGGCGACATGGAGGCGCAACGAAGGGGGTTCCATGCTCAAGACCCATGGCCGCTACGACTGGACGCCCTGGGCGCGCCGCCCGCGCGAATCCTGGCCGGGCGGGCGCAAGCTCGCCGTCTATCTCGGCGTGAACCTCGAGCATTTCGCCTTCGGCGAGGGGCTGGGGGCGGAGCTCGCGCCCGGCGGCCCGCCGCCCGATGTGCTGAACTACGCCTGGCGCGACTACGGCAACCGCGTGGGCGCCTTCCGCCTGCTCGAGCTGCTCGAGGAGCTCGCCCTGCCCTGCACCGTGCTGCTCAACAGCGCCATGTACGCCTATGCGCCGGACCTCGTGGCCGCGCACCGCGCCCGCGGCGACGAGATCGCGGGCCATGGCCGCACCAACAGCGAGCGCCAGTCCGTGCTGGACGAGGCGGCCGAGCGCGCGCTGATCGCCGAAGCCACCGCCCTCATCGCGCGGCACGAAGGCCGGCCGCCCCGCGGCTGGCTCTCGCCCTGGATCGCGGAGAGCCACGCGACCCCCGATCTGCTGGCCGAGGCGGGCTACGCCTACACGCTGAACTGGTGCATGGACGACCAGCCCGTGTGGATGCGCACCCGCGCCGGCCGGCTGCTCGCCATCCCCTACCCGCAGGAGGCGAACGACATCCCCGCCATCGTCGCGCGCAAGGACGGCGCGCGCCAGTTCGCCGACATGATCCTCGAGGATTTCCGCGAACGCCTGCGCCAGACGCGCGACGGGCTGCCCCAGGTGATGGGCATCGCGCTGCACCCCTACATCATCGGCCAGCCCTACCGGCTGCGCGCGCTGCGCCGCGCGCTCGCCGAGATCGCGAGCCAGCGCGAGGCGGTGTGGATCACCACCGCGGGCGGCGTCTTCGACCACTGCCTGACCTGGCCCGAGGGCGCGATCCCGTGAGGCGGCTCGCCCTCCTCGGTCTGCTGGCGCTCGCCGCCTGCGCCACAGAGCCCGGCCCCACCACGCCGCGCACCGTCGCGCGCGTGGACCTCGCCCGCTACGCCGGGCTCTGGCACGAGGCCGCGCGCCTGCCGCAGCGCTTCCAGGACAGCGCGACGTTGCGCTGCACCGCCACCACGGCGGAATACGCGCCGCTCGGCCCCGGGCGCATCCGCGTGACCAACGCTTGCGACAACGCGCTCGAACCCGGCGCGCCCCGCCGCGTGGCGCAAGGCGAGGCCTATGTGGTGGAGGGCAGCGAGGGCGCGCGGCTGCGCGTCTCCTTCTTCAAGCCCTTCTACGGCGACTACTGGGTGATCGGCCTCGACCCGGACTACCGCTGGGCCGTGGTCGGCTCGCCCTCGCGCCGCTCGCTCTGGATCCTCGCGCGCGCCGAACGCATGGCGGAGACAGACCTCGACGCCGCCCTCGCCATCGCCCGCCGCGAAGGCTTCGACCTGACCCGCCTGATCCGCGCAACGCCCTGACCGAGAGGGGCGGCCCCTGTGGGGAAGGGCGCCTCCCTTCCCCGCGCCCCATCCCGCCAAGGGGCAGTGGCCCCTTGGAACCCGGAACCGTGTCGGGCTTGGGGGGAGGGGCCAGCGGAACCGCCGGGCCGGACGGTCGCGCCA
>JBKBSR010000076.1:0-11004 GCA_046291055.1 Roseococcus sp. | reverse complement strand
AGGGCGGTTTCCGCCGGTGTTGCGCTGCGGCAACAGGCGCTTGGGAAAACCGCTTTCGACTGTTCTTCGGGCCGCGGACGTGATTAACAAATCCGGGTGAATGAATTCGGCCGGAGGGTGAGGTCATGACTCGCATCGCATTGGGGATTCTCGCGGCCGGGGTGGTCGCGGCCGGCAGCGCGGCCGCGCAGCCCGTCTCCGGCCTCTATGTCGGCGCCGGCGTGGGCGGCAACTACCGCGAGGCGACGCTGGGCGAGAACCCGCGCAACCGCTTCAACTGGGGCTGGGGCTGGGTCGGCACGGGCAGCCTGGGCTGGGGCTTCGGCAACGGATTTCGCGTCGAGGGCGAGGTCAGCTACCGCGACAACCGGGCGACCGGCGCGTCGCGCGACGGGGTGCGGCCCTTCATCGTGGGCGGCACGGTGCGCCAGCTCGGCCTGATGGCCAACGCCTTCTATGACCTGCCGCTGGGCGATCCGCTGGGCGCGGGCGTCACCATCACCCCCTATGTCGGCGCGGGCGTCGGCGCGGGCTGGGTGCAGGGCCGCAACGTGCGGGCGACCTTCCCGAATGCCGGGCTGATGGCGATCGACAACGCCTCCGGCTGGGACTTCGCCTACCAGGCGATCGGCGGCGTGGCCTTCGGCCTCGGCCAGTTCGTGCCCGGCCTGTCGCTCACCACCGAGTATCGCTACTACGCGACGCTGAGCACGGAGTATCGCGGCGCGAACCGCGACACCGGCGGCACCGTCCCCACGCGCATCTCCGGCGATGTCGCGAACAACCACCACTCCGTGCTGGTCGGCTTGCGCTACGCCTTCAACACGCCGACGCCGGCGCCCGCCCCGGCCCCGGCGGCGGCGCCCGCGCCCGCGCGCACCTTCCTGGTGTTCTTCGACTGGGATCGCGCGGACCTGACGGACCGCGCCCGCCAGATCATCGCCGAGGCGGCGAACAACGCTCGCACGGTGGGGTCCACGCGGATCGAGGTGTCGGGCCACGCGGACCGCACGGGTTCGGCGGCCTACAACCAGCGCCTGTCGGTGCGGCGCGCCGAGGCGGTGGCGGCGGAACTGGTGCGGCGCGGCATCGCGCGCAACCAGATCACGGTGCAGGGCTTCGGCTTCGACCGCCCGCTGGTGCCGACCGCGATGGGCGTGCGCGAGCCGCAGAACCGCCGCGTGGAGATCGTCCTGCGCTGAGGCGCAGGGCCTCTCCCGAGGTCCGGAAACAGGGAAGGGGCGCCGGGAGGCGCCCCTTGTTCGCGTCGGAGGTGCTCACCTCCGGCGGACGACGTAGTTCCCGGCCTCCAGCGCGGCCACGATGGCGTCGCCCTGCGCGGCGTCGCGCACCTCCACCATCAGGTGCAGCTCCGTGCTCTGCACCGTGGGCGCGCCGAAGAGCTGCTGGTGCTGCACCTCGATGACGTTGCCGCCCAGCGCCGAGATGCGGCCCGAGATGTCGGTCAGCACGCCCGGGCGGTCCGGGATGTCGAAATGCAGGCGCAGGATGCGCCCGTCGCGCAGCAACTGCCGCAGCAGCACGTTGGAGAGCGCGCGCGCGTCGATGTTCCCGCCGCAGACGGGAATCCCCACCTTGCGCCCGGCGAAACGCTCGGGGAAGGCGAGCAGGGCGGCCAGCCCCGCCGCCCCCGCGCCCTCGGCCACCAGCTTGGCGCCCTCGGCCAGCAGCGCGATGGCCTCCTCCACCGCGCGCTCGGGCACCACCAGCACCTCGAGGCCCATGCGGCGGATGAGGGCGAGCGGCAGCTCCCCCACGTCGCGCACGGCGATGCCCTCGGCCACGGTGGGGCCGCCCACCTGCACGGGCTGGCCGGCCAGGCGCTGGGCCATGGCCGGATAGGCCTCCACCTCCACGCCGAAGACCTGGATCGCCGGGTTCAGCGCGCGCGCCGCGGTGGCGCAGCCGGCCAGCAGCCCGCCGCCGCCGACGGGAATGGCAAGGGTGTCGAGACCCGGCGCGTCCTCCAGCAGTTCCAGCGCCGCCGTGCCCTGGCCGGCGATCACGGCCGGATCGTCATAGGGGTGGATGAAGGTGAGCCCCTCGGCGAGCGCGAGCTGGCGCGCATGCGCCGCCGCCTCGGCCAGCGTCTCGCCGTGCAGCACCACGCGCGCGCCCCAGGCCTCGGTGCGCGTCACCTTGGTGGCCGGGGTGTAGCGCGGCATGACGATGGTGGCGCCGATGCCCGCCAGCGCCGCGTGGCGCGCCACCGCCTGGGCGTGGTTGCCGGCCGACATGGCGATGACGCCCGCCGCGCGCTCGCGCGGCGTCAGCAGCGCGATGCGGTTGGCCGCGCCCCGCTCCTTGAAGGCGCCGGTGGCCTGGAGGTTGTCGAGCTTCAGCCACACCTCCGCCCCCGTGGCGCGCGAGAGCGCGTCGCTGCGGATCGTGGGCGTGCGCAGCACCGCGCCGCGGATGCGCTCCGCCGCCGCGCGGACCTCCGCCAGGCCGAGATGCACCCCCGCCGGGCCTTCGAGCACGGCCGCCTCGCCGCCCTGGCGCGCCACGCGCGTCAGCCGAACACGACGGCGGTGATCTCGACGGCGCGGGCCCCGCCCGGGGCGGGCACCTCCACGCTGTCGCCCACCTTCTTGCCCATCAGCGCCTTGGCGAGCGGCGAGGTCAGCGAGATGGAGCCCGTCTTCATGTCCGCCTCGTACTGGCCGACGATGCGGTAGGTGGTCTCCTTCTCCGTCTCCTCGTCCACGATCGTCACGCGCGCGCCGAAGCGCACCTGGTCGCCGGACATCTTGGAGACGTCTATCACCTCGGCCGAGGGGATGATGGCCTCGAGCTCGCTGATCCGGCCTTCGATGAAGGACTGGCGCTCGCGCGCGGCGTGGTATTCGGCGTTCTCGGAGAGATCGCCATGCGCGCGCGCCTCGGCGATGGCCCGGATGATGGCCGGGCGCTCCTCCGATTTCAGGTGCCGCAGTTCCTCTTCCAGCTTGGCCAGCCCCTCGGCGGTCATCGGGAACTTCTGCACAGGCCGTCTTCCTTCAAGAAAACGCCCCTGCCGGCGGGAGCCGTCCTGGACGCGCCGGCGGGGAAGGGAAGGGCGGGCGCCGCATGACGCCCGCCCGCTCAGAACGAGGATTGAGAGTAGGATTGCAGGGGGGCTACATCAAGGGTTTGCGCGCGCAGCGCCGCGATGGCGCCCACCGCCGCCCGCGCCCCCGCCATGGTGGTGTAGTGCGGCACGCCCATGGTCAGCGCCGAGCGGCGGATGTCGAAGCTGTCGCTGACCGACTGCCCGCCGCCCGAGGTGTTGATGACGAGCTGGATCTCGCCGGACTTGATGGCGTCCACGCAATGCGGCCGCCCCTCCAGCACCTTGTTGATCACCCGCGCGGCGATCCCCGCCTCCTTCAGCTTCGACGCCGTGCCGCGCGTGGCGAGGATGGCGAAGCCGAGCTCGGAGAGGCGCCGCGCGATGCCCACCGCCGCCACCTTGTCGCCGTCGCGCACGCTGATGAAGGCGGTCCCCTCGGTGGGCAGCTTCACCCCCGCGCCCATCTGCGACTTGAGGAAGGCGCGCTCGAAGCTGGTGTCGAGGCCCATCACCTCGCCGGTGGACTTCATCTCGGGCCCGAGCAGCACGTCCACGCCGGGGAAGCGGTTGAAGGGGAACACCGCCTCCTTCACCGCGACGTGGCGGTTCACCGCGTCGTCGTCGAGGGCGAACTCCGTCAGCAGCGCGCCGGCCATCACCCGCGCGCCGATCTTGGCGACGGGAACGCCCGTCGCCTTCGCCACGAAGGGCGCGGTGCGGCTGGCGCGCGGGTTCACCTCCAGGATGAAGATCTCGCCGTTCTTCACCGCGAACTGCACGTTCATCAGCCCGCGCACCTTCAGCGCCCGCGCCAGCGCGTCCGTCTGCAGCTTGATCTCGACGACGGTGAGCGGCGGCAGCGAATAGGGCGGCAGCGAGCAGGCGGAATCGCCGGAATGGATGCCCGCCTCCTCGATGTGCTCCATCACGCCCGCGACATAGACATTGCCCGCGGCGTCCGCGATGGCGTCCACGTCCACCTCGATGGCGTCGGAGAGATACTGGTCGATCAGGATCGGGTTCTCGCCCGAGACGCGCACCGCCTCCTCCCCGAAGCGGCGGAGCTGCTCGGCGTTGTAGGCGATCTCCATCGCCCGCCCGCCCAGCACATAGGAGGGGCGCACCACCACCGGATAGCCGATGCGCGCGGCCTCGGCCTCGGCCTCCTCGAGCGTGCGGGCGGTGCCGTTGGCCGGCTGCTTGAGGTTGAGGCCCTTGAGCAGCTGCTGGAAGCGCTCGCGGTCCTCGGCGATGTCGATGGAATCGGGCGAGGTGCCGAGGATCGGGATGCCCGCCCGCGCGAGATGCTGCGAGAGCTTGAGGGGCGTCTGCCCGCCATACTGCACGATGCAGCCCAGCAGCTCGCCCCGCTGCTGCTCGCGGCGGATCAGCGCGATCACGTCCTCGGGCGTCAGCGGCTCGAAATAGAGGCGGTCGGAGGTGTCGTAGTCGGTGCTGACCGTCTCGGGGTTGCAGTTGACCATGATGGTCTCGAACCCCGCGCCGCCATGCTTGGCGCTGAGCGCGTAGCAGGCATGGACGCAGCAGTAGTCGAACTCGATGCCCTGGCCGATGCGGTTCGGCCCCCCGCCCAGGATCACCACCTTCTTCGCGTCCGTCGGCCGGGATTCGCAGACCGGCTCGCCGTAGCCGCCCTCGTAGGTGGAATACATGTAGGGCGTGTCGGAGGCGAACTCGGCGGCGCAGGTGTCGATGCGCTTGTAGACGGGATGCACGCCGAGCGCGTCGCGCGCGGCGAAGACCTCGGCCTCCGTCTTCCCCGTGATGCGCGCGAGCTGGCGGTCGCTGAAGCCCAGCGCCTTGAGGCGGCGGAAGGCGGGAGCGCTGCGCGGCAGCCCCTCGCGCGCCACCTCGCGCTCGGCCTCGACGACGCGCGCGATCTCGCGGATGAACCAGGGATCGAACTTGCAGGCGGCGTGGATCGCCTCCACCGACATGCCGGCGCGCAGCGCGTCCGCCACCGTCAGCACGCGATCCGGCCGCGGCGTGGCGAGCGAGGCGTGGAAGGCCTCGAAGCTGCCATCGCCGGGCAGGGGCTGGGGGTCGAGGCCGGAAAGCCCCGTCTCCAGGCTGCGCAGCCCCTTCTGCAGGGCCTCGGCGAAGCTGCGGCCGATGGCCATGGCCTCGCCCACGGACTTCATGCTGGTGGTCAGCGTGGCCGGGGTTCCGGGGAACTTCTCGAAGGTGAAGCGCGGGATCTTCACCACCACGTAGTCGATGGTCGGCTCGAAGCTCGCCGGCGTGACGCGGGTGATGTCGTTCTTCAGCTCGTCCAGCGTGTAGCCGACGGCGAGCTTCGCCGCGACCTTTGCGATGGGAAAGCCCGTGGCCTTCGAGGCGAGCGCGGAGGAGCGCGACACGCGCGGGTTCATCTCGATGACGACCATGCGCCCGTCGGCGGGGTTGACGGCGAACTGCACGTTCGACCCGCCCGTGTCCACGCCGATCTCGCGCAGGCAGGCGATGGAGGCGTCGCGCATGCGCTGGTATTCCTTGTCGGTCAGCGTCAGCGCCGGCGCCACCGTCACGGAATCGCCCGTGTGCACGCCCATCGGATCCAGGTTCTCGATGGAGCAGACGATGATGCAGTTGTCCGCGCGGTCGCGGACCACCTCCATCTCGAACTCCTTCCAGCCGAGCACGCTCTCCTCCACCAGCACCTCGCTGGTCATGGAGGCGGCGAGGCCGGCCGAGACGATCTGCTCGAACTCCTCGCGGTTGTAGGCGATGCCGCCCCCCGTGCCGCCCAGCGTGAAGGAGGGGCGGATGACGCAGGGCAGGCCGACCTGCTCGAGCGCGGCGCGCGCCTCCTGCATCGTGTGCGCGATGGCCGAGCGCGGGCTCTCGATGCCGATGCGGCTCATCGCGTCGCGGAACTTCTGGCGGTCCTCGGCCTTGTCGATCACCTCGGCCTTCGCGCCGATCAGCTCGCAGCCGTATCTCGCGAGCACCCCGGCGGCGTCGAGCTTCAGCGCGGTGTTCAGCGCCGTCTGCCCGCCCATGGTGGGCAGCAGCGCGTCGGGCCGCTCCTTGGCGATGATCTTCTCCAGCACCTCGGGCGTGATGGGCTCGACATAGGTCGCGTCCGCCAGCCCGGGGTCGGTCATGATCGTCGCCGGGTTGGAGTTGACGAGGATGACGCGATAGCCCTCCGCCTTCAGCGCCTTGCAGGCCTGCGCGCCCGAGTAGTCGAACTCGCATGCCTGGCCGATGACGATGGGCCCCGCCCCGATGATGAGGATGGAGGAGATGTCGGTGCGCTTGGGCATGTCACTCGCCTGTCTTGCGCCGCGCCAGCGCCACAAGCACCGCGGGCGTGAGGATGTGTCCGGGCAGGACGAAGACGAGCCAGGTCGTCGTCCAGCCGGGGGGGATGAGGAGGGTCAGCGCAAGGTGCAGCGCGAGGCTCAGCCCCGCCGCCGCCAGCACGCCGCGCGCGCCGGGAAGCCGGCCCTGCAGCCGGTTGTTCAGCAGCACCACGACGAGGCCGACATAGAGCAGCCCCTGCGCGATGATGAGGATCTGCGTCATGCGCCTGTCTCCTGTTTGCGGGCGGACCACAGCAGCAGCGGCAGCAGCAGCAGGTGCGGCGCGCCCCAGAGCGCAAAGGCGACGAGCCGGTGCTCGGGCTCGAGGAAGAGCAGCGTCGCCCCATGCACGGCCGAGGAAAGGCCGAAGGCCGCGAGCGCCGCGCGCATCGGCGGCAGCAGCTTGCGCAGCGCCTGCGCCAGCGCGAACAGCACCAGCCCCGAATAGGCGAGCGCGAGCAGGGCGAGCAGCGTCTCGGTCATCGCTCGCGCAGCCTGTTCTTCCACCAGATCAGCCCGCCCGCCAGCGCGTGCGAGAGGCCGACCAGCCCCACCACCTGCCAGGCGCTGCCGCCCAGCGCGTAGAGCAGCGTGCCCATGAGCAGCATGGAGGCGCCGAGCGCCGCCTCCAGCCGGGCGATGAACAGGCCGAGCGCCGTGGTGGCCACCACCGCGACCAGGGTGCAGCCGGCCAGCAGCGCCAGCACCGCGAAGACGAGAACGAGGGTCTCGGCCATCAGCCCTGCCTCCCCGTCATGGCGAGCTTCACCGCGAGCAGCCCGAGCGCGCCGCCCAGCACATAGCGCTGCGCGGCGAGCCAGAGCGGCCGTGCGGCGAGGAAGCGCGCCGTTCCCGCCGCCCCCAGCACCAGCGCCGCGTCGAAGCCGATGCCGATGGCGAGCTGCACTGCGCCCAGCACCGCGCCCTGCAGGAACACATGCCCCGCCGCCGGCTCGATGAAGGGCGGCAGCACCGCAACGTAGAACAGCGCCACCTTCGGGTTCAGCGCGGCGGTGGCGAATCCCACCCAGAACAGCCGCGCATCGGGCTCGGCCGGCAGCGGGCGCGGAGCGAAGAGCGGCTGCCCGCCCGGGCGCACGCATTGCCACGCGAGCCAGGCGAGATAGGCCGCCCCGCCGAGGCGCAGCGCGTCCCAGGCATAGGGGATGGTCATCAGCGCCGCCGTGATGCCCGCGGCCGCCAGCAGCATCACGAGCAGCGTCCCCGCCTGGCAGCCCAGCAGCGAGACCATCCCCGCCCGCCTGCCCTGCGCCAGCGCGCGCGAGACGAGGTAGAGCATGTTCGGCCCCGGCGTGAGCGCGAGGCCGAGCGAGAGCGCAGCGAAGAGCAGCAGGGCCTCGAGGCTCGGCATCACGCCTCCAGGATGCGGCGCAGCACCCGCTCGGGGTCCTTGCCGGTCTCGGCCATGGCGCGCTCGAGCTCGTCCACCGCCTTGAGCGAGGGCGTGAGCCCCATGCGGCCGAGCTCGATCAGCCCGGCCTGCACGAGCCGTTCCACCGCCACCTCCATCACGTTGAGGCCGAACTGCTTGTTGTGCTCGCGCACCGGATGCGGCGAGAGGGCGCCGCGCAGCTTGTCCAGCGCCTCGCCGTCGATGGGCGCGACATCCCGCCGCCAGAGCAGATAGGCCGCGAGCAGCAGGAACTGCTCGGTCTCGCGCAACGAGAGCACGCGCGGCGGGTTCTGCGGCCACCCCTCGAAGAGCAGGAAGCCGGGCAGGGGCACCGGATCATCCGCTGATGGAGTAGCCGCCATCCACCGCGACGGCCGTGCCCGTGACATAGGCCGCCGCGTCGGAGGCGAAGAAGGCCGCGATGCCCTCGAAATCCGCGGGGGTTCCCCAGCGCCCGGCGGGGGCGCGCTGCTCCACCTTCTCCTGCAGGCCGGGGATGTCCTGTCGCGCCTTGCGCGTCAGCTCCGTGTCGATCCAGCCGGGCAGCACGCAGTTCACGGTGATCCCGTCCTTCGCCCAGGCGGTGGCGAGGGATTTCGTGAGCTGCACCACCGCGCCCTTGGAGGAGGCATAGGCCGCGTGCAGCGGCATGCCGAAGATCGAGAGCATGGAGCCGTTGTTGATGATCCGCCCCACCCCGTGCGCCTTGAGGTGCGGATAGGCCGCCTGGGAGGCGAACATCGTGCTGGTGAGATTGGTGTTCAGCACGGTGTGCCAGTCCTCCGGCGTCACCTCCTCGGGGCGGCGGCGGATGTTGGTGCCGGCGTTGTTCACCAGGATGTCGAGCCGGCCGAAGCGCGCCGCCGCGGCCGCCACCATGGCGGCGAGGCTCTCGCGGCTGGTCACGTCCACCGTCACGGAATCGGCGGCGGCGCCCAGGGCGCGCAGCGCCTCCACCGCCGCGGCGTTCTTCGCCTCGCTGCGGCCCGCCACCATCACCGCCGCGCCGCACTTCGCAAGCCCGCGCGCGAAGCCGAGGCCGATGCCGCCATTGCCGCCGGTGACGAGGGCGACACGGCCCGAAAGGTCGAACAGCATGGCCATCCCCCCTCCCACTCAGGCCGCCTTCGCCTGGTCCATCATCGCCACGAAGCGATGGAAGAGGTGGTGGCTGTCCGAGGGGCCGGGGCTCGCCTCGGGGTGGTACTGCACGCTGAAGGCGGGGCGGTCGGTCATGGCGATCCCCTCGTTGGTGCCGTCGAAGAGCGAGATGTGGGTGACCCTGGCGTTCGCGGGCAGGCTCGCCGGGTCCACTGCGAAGCCGTGGTTCTGGCTGGTGATCTCGACCTTGCCGGTGGCGATCTCCTGCACCGGCTGGTTCGCGCCGCGATGCCCGCGCTCGAGCTTGTAGGTCCGCGCGCCCAGCGCCAGCGCCAGGAGCTGGTGACCGAGGCAGATGCCGAACAGCGGGATCTTCCGCTCCAGCACCGCCTGGATGGCGGGCACGGCATAGGCGCCGGTGGCCGCCGGGTCGCCCGGGCCGTTGGAGAGGAAGACGCCGTCGGGCTGCTCGCGCAGGATTTCCTCGGCGGTGGCGGTGGCGGGCAGCACCGTCACCGCGCAGCCGGCATCGGCGAGGCAGCGCAGGATGTTGCGCTTGGCGCCGTAGTCGATCGCCACCACGCGATGGCGCGGGGCCGTCTGCCGCCCATAGCCCGCGCCCCAGGCCCAGCGCGTCTCCTCCCAGCTATAGGGCTGGCGGGCGGTCACCTCGCGGGCGAGGTCCATCCCCTCGAGCCCTGGCCAGGCGCGGGCCTCGGCGACCAGGGCGGGGATGTCGAAGCGGCCATCGGCGGGGAAGTGCAGCACGCCGCGCGGCGGGCCGCCGTCGCGGATGCGGGCCGTCAGCGCGCGCGTGTCCACGCCCGAAAGCCCCGGGATGCCGTGCCGCTTCAGCCAGGCGTCGAGATGGGCGGTGGCGCGCCAGTTGGCGGGTTCCGTCACCTCCTGCTTCACCACGAGGCCGCGGCAGGCGGGGGTGGCGGCCTCCATGTCCTCGGCGTTCGTGCCGACATTGCCGATGTGCGGGAAGGTGAAGGCGATGATCTGCGCGGCGTAGGAGGGGTCGGTCAGCGTCTCCTGGTAGCCGGTCATGCCCGTGTTGAAGCAGATTTCCGCGACATGCCGCCCATGCGCGCCGAAGCCGCGGCCCCAGAAGACCGCGCCATCCTCCAGCACCAGGGCGGCGGTGGCGCCTTCGGGGATGGCGTCGGGCATGGGGGTGTCCTTGGGCGTGTCGGCGGGGGCGCCGGGGATCTCGGAAAGGGGAAGGCCGGTGGCGGCCAGGATGGCGGGCCAGTGCCGCGCCGGGATGGCCCTGGCCTGCCGCCATTTGCGGATGGCCTCGGTGCCCACCTGGCAGGCGGCGGCGGCGGCCTCGGCCCCGCCCATGAGGGCGAGGATGTCTTCCACGCTGCGCATGGGCTAGACTATCTGGGAAATCACTTCCCAAGTCCAGCGGAAAGCCTCAGGCCTGGGAAATCCCATCCGTTCCGTCATTGCAAGGACAGGCGCCATGACCCTGCGCGAACGCTTCACCGCCGAACTCAAGGCCGCCATGCTGGCCAAGGACGCCGCCCGCACCGCCACGCTGCGGATGATCCAGGCGAAGCTGAAGGACGTGGACATTGCCGCCCGCCCCGGCCCGCCGGTGGACGAGGCCGCCATCCTCGCCATGCTGCGGGGCATGGCGAAGTCCCGCCGCGAGGCGGTCGAGCTCTACCGCCAGGGCAACCGCCCCGAACTCGCCGAGAAGGAGGAGGCCGAGATCGCCGTGATCGAGAGCTTCCTGCCGCAGCAGATGGACGAGGCCGCCATGCGCGCCGCCATCGCCGAGGCCGTGGCCGAGACCGGCGCGGCGGGGATGAAGGACATGGGCAAGGTGATGGCCGCCCTGCGCGCGAAGCACGGCGCGAGCCTCGATCTCGCCAAGGCCGGGCCGCTGGTGAAGGCCGCGCTGGGCGGTTGATGCCGAACGCACGAAGCTTTCGGCTTCGCGCCCGTCGATCGCCGGGCGGCGGCCATCCGGCCGCCTTGGCTTCGCGGCATGAGCCGCGGGCCGCCTTCGCGGCCTCGGCCCTGCGGGCCGGAGGGTCGGAACCCTGTGCGCCTGGGCTGCGCGCCCGGCC
>JBKBSR010000075.1:0-11007 GCA_046291055.1 Roseococcus sp. | reverse complement strand
CCCACCCCGCGCTGCGCGAGGCCATGGCCCTGGCGCAGCGGGAGTATTTCCAGGGCTTCCGCCGCCTGGCCGACGAGATGGTGCGCGCCGGCGCGACGGGCCGCTACCCCATGGAGACGGCGCGCTTCGTCGAGACCACCACCGAGCAGCTCGGCACGCTGCTCGGCGTGATGTACGCGGCCGGCCGGGCGAGCGAGGCGCGCACCGCCCTCATGGTGGCCGAGGCGCAGCGCGGCCTGGCGCTGACGGTGCTGCTGCTGGCCTTCGGTTTCGCGGTGGCGCTCGGCGCGGCCTGGCTGGTGATCCGCCGCGTGACCCGGCCGCTGACCGAGCTCTCCGTGGTCACCGGCCGGCTCGCGGCGGGCGAGCTGGAGGTGGAGGTGAAGGGCGCGGGCCGCACGGACGAGATCGGCTCGGTCGCGCGGGCGCTGGAGACGCTGCGCGACGGCGCGCGCCGCACCCGCGCCCTGGAGGAGGCCGCCCGCGCCGAGGCGGCCGCCCGCCAGGCGCGCGCCGAACGCATCGAGGCGCTGGTGCGCGGCTTCGAGGCCCAGGCGGCCGAGACCCTGCGCACCGTGGCCGCCGCCGCCACCGAGCTGGACGCGACGGCGCGCGACATGCAGGCCACCGCGCAGGACGGCGCCGGGCGCGCCGCCTCCCTGGCCACGGCCGCCCAGCAGGCGAGCGCCAATGTGCAGACCGCCGCCGCCGCCTCCGAGGAGATGGCCGCTTCCATCGCCGAGGTGGCGCGCCAGATCGCCGAGACGGCGCGCGTGGCCCGCGACGCCGCCGCCGACGCGCGCGCCACCAACGACGCCGTCTCGGCGCTGGCCGAGACGGCCGGGCGCATTGGCGACGTGGTGCGCCTGATCGGCGACATCGCCGGCCAGACCAACCTCCTGGCGCTGAACGCCACCATCGAGGCGGCGCGCGCGGGCGAGGCCGGCAAGGGCTTCGCCGTGGTGGCGAGCGAGGTGAAGAGCCTGGCCGCGCAGACCTCCAAGGCGACGGAGGAGATCGGCGCCCAGATCGCGGCCATCCAGGCGGAGACCGGCCGCGCGGTGGAGGCCATCCGCGGCATCCTGCGCACCATCGAGGGGATGGACGGCCTCACCGCCCAGGCGGCCGCCGCCGCCGAGGAGCAGTCCGCCGCGGTGCGCGAGATCGGCCGCGCCGTGACCGAGGCGGCGGCCGGCACCCAGGAGGTGAGCCGCCACGCCGCGGGCGTGACGACCGGCGCGCAGCAGACCGGCGCGGCCGCCACCCAGCTCCGCGCCGCCTCGAGCGAGCTGTCGCAGCAGGCCGAGACGCTGCGCGGGCAGGTGGACGGGTTCCTCGCCGGCATCCGGGCTGCCTGACGCGGGCGGGGGGGCCAGCGGCCCCCCCAGCCAGGCGGCGCTTTGACATCCGCGCCCCCTGCCTTATGTCCCGCGCATCCTCCGGGCGCGCGGCATCACCCGCCCGCCCTGCAGCCGGGCTCCGATGACCGACACGCCGCTCCACCTCATCCGCAACTTCTCGATCGTGGCGCACATCGACCACGGGAAGTCCACGCTCGCCGACCGGCTGATCCAGTTCACCGGCGCCGTCTCCGAGCGCGAGATGAAGGAACAGATGCTCGATTCCATGGACATCGAGCGCGAGCGCGGCATCACCATCAAGGCGCAGACGGTGCGGCTGCGCTACAAGGCGAAGGACGGGAACACCTACACCCTCAACCTCATGGACACGCCGGGCCATGTGGACTTCGCCTACGAGGTGAGCCGCAGCCTCGCCGCCTGCGAGGGCTCGCTGCTGGTGGTGGACGCCTCCCAGGGCGTGGAGGCGCAGACGCTCGCCAACGTCTACCAGGCGATCGAGGCGAACCACGAGATCGTCCCCGTGCTGAACAAGATCGACCTGCCGGCGGCCGAGCCCGAGCGCGTGAAGCAGCAGATCGAGGACGTGATCGGCCTCGACGCCTCCGAGGCGGTGGAGATCAGCGCCAAGACCGGCCTCAACATCGAGGGCGTGCTGGAGGCCATCGTCACGAAGCTGCCCCCGCCCAAGGGCGACCCCGCCGCGCCCACCAAGGCGCTGCTGGTGGATTCCTGGTACGACAGCTACCTCGGCGTGGTGATCCTGGTGCGGGTGAAGGACGGGCACCTGCGCAAGGGCCAGAAGATCCGCATGATGTCCAACGGCGCCACCTACACGGTGGACCAGGTGGGCGTCTTCACGCCCAAGATGGTGCCGGTGGACAGCCTCGGCCCCGGGGAGATGGGCTACCTCACGGCCGCGATGAAGACGGTGGCCGACACATCGGTGGGCGACACCATCACCGACGACCGCAACCCGGCCGCCGAGCCGCTGCCCGGCTTCAAGCCCTCCATTCCCGTGGTGTGGTGCGGCCTCTATCCGGTGGACGCGGACGACTTCGACAAGCTGCGCGACGCGCTGGCCAAGTTGCGGCTGAACGATTCGAGCTTCCACTACGAGCAGGAGACCTCGCTCGCCCTCGGCCTCGGCTACCGCTGCGGCTTCCTCGGCCTCTTGCACCTCGAGATCGTCCAGGAACGCCTCTCGCGCGAGTTCGGGCTCGACCTGATCGCCACCGCCCCCAGCGTGGTGTACAAGCTGCGGATGACGGACGGCTCGGTGCAGGAACTGCACAACCCCGCCGACATGCCGGACCCGACCAGGATCGCCGCCATCGAGGAGCCCTGGATCAAGGCGACGATCTTCGTGCCGGACGAGCATCTCGGCGCCATCCTCACCCTCTGCAACGAGCGGCGCGGCCAGCAGGTGGAGCTCACCTACGTCGGCAGCCGCGCCATGGCCGTCTATCGCCTGCCGCTGAACGAGGTGGTGTTCGACTTCTACGACCGGCTCAAGTCCGTCAGCCGCGGCTACGCGAGCTTCGACTACGTGATGGACGGGTATTCCGAATCCGACCTCGTGAAGATCAGCATCCTCGTGAACAACGAGCCGGTGGACGCGCTCGCCTTCATGGCGCACCGGTCGGCGGCCGAGAAGCGCGGCCGCGCGATCTGCGAGAAGCTGAAGGAGCTGATCCCGCGCCAGCTCTTCAAGATTCCCATCCAGGCGGCGATCGGCGGGCGCGTGATCGCGCGCGAGACCATCTCGGCCCTCTCCAAGGATGTCACCGCCAAGTGCTACGGCGGCGACATCACCCGCAAGCGCAAGCTTCTGGAGAAGCAGAAGGAGGGCAAGAAGAAGATGCGCCAGTTCGGCAAGGTGGAAATCCCGCAGTCCGCCTTCATCGCGGCGCTGAAGATGGATGCGTGAGGCCCCGTTGACTCCCGCGCGGCGGGGCGCGAAGGGGCGTCACGCCAACCACACGGAACCGTCATGTCGCTCGCCTTCGTGTTCCCCGGCCAGGGCAGCCAGGCCCCGGGCATGGGCCGGGATCTCGCCGACGCCTTCCCCATCGCCCGCGAGACCTTCGAGGAGGTGGACGAGGCGCTGAAGCAGAAGCTGTCGCGCCTCATGTTCGAGGGCCCGGCCGAGGAGCTCACCCTCACCGCCAATGCCCAGCCTGCGCTCATGGCCGTCTCGGTGGCCGTGACGCGCGTGCTGGCGAAGGAGGGCGGCTTCGACCTCGGCCGGCAGGTGGCGCTGGTGGCGGGCCATTCGCTCGGCGAATACAGCGCGCTGACGGCGGCCGGCTGCTTCGACCTCGCCACCGCCGCGCGGCTGCTGCGGATCCGCGGCGAGGCGATGCAGGCCGCCGTGCCGCCGGGCGAGGGCGCCATGGCCGCGCTGCTCGGCGCCGAGCCCGAGCAGGCCGCCGCCATCTGCGCCGAGACCGCCCAGGGCGAGGTGGTGGAGGTGGCGAACGACAATGGCGGCGGCCAGGTGGTCGTCTCCGGCGCCGTCGCGGCCGTCCAGCGCGCGGTGGAGGCGGCCAGGGCCGCGGGCGTGAAGCGCGCCATGCTGCTGCCCGTCTCGGCCCCCTTCCACTGCGCGATGATGGCCCCGGCCGCCGATGTGATGCGCGAGGCGCTGGGCAAGGCGGCCATGGCGCACCCCGCCGTGCCGGTGGTCGCCAACGTCACCGCCGCCCCGGTCAGCGATCCGGAGACGATCCGCGAGCTGCTGGTCCGCCAGGTGACGGGCACGGTGCGTTGGCGGGAATGCGTGGCGGCCATGGTGGCCGCAGGCTGCACGCGCTTCGCGGAAATCGGCGCGGGCAAGGTGCTGACCGGGCTGATGAAGCGCAACGCGCCGGAGGCCACGGCGCTCGCCCTCAACACCCCGGCCGACATCGAAGCCTTCCTGAAGAGCCTCTGAGCGGAGCGCGCGCCCATGTTCGACCTCACCGGCAAGATCGCCCTCGTCACCGGCGCGAGCTCGGGCATCGGCGTGGGCATCGCGCGCGCGCTGCACCGCCAGGGCGCGCATGTGGTGCTGACCGGCCGGCGCGAGGCCGAGCTCTCGGCCCTCGCCGCCGAACTGGGCGAGCGCGCGCAGCCCATCGCCGCCGACCTCGCGGACCCCGCCGCGCCGGCCGCGCTGGTCGAGCAGGTGGAGGCCGCGCATGGCCGGCTCGACATCCTGGTGAACAATGCCGGCTTCACGCGCGACATGCTGGCGCTGCGCATGGGCGACGCCGACTGGAACGCGGTGCTTGAGGTGGACCTGAACGCCCCCTTCCGACTGGCGCGCGCGGCGCTGCGCGGGATGATGAAGCGCCGGTCGGGGCGCATCGTCTCCATCGCCTCCATCGTCGGCGTCACCGGCAATGCGGGGCAGGCGAACTACGCCGCCGCCAAGGCGGGGCTGATCGGCATGAGCAAGTCGCTGGCGCAGGAGGTGGCGCCGCGCGGCGTGACGGTGAACGTGGTCGCGCCCGGCTTCATCGCCACGCCGATGACCGAGAAGCTGGGCGAGGCGATCAAGGCGCAGATGCTCTCGCGCATCCCGCTCGCGCGCATGGGCGCGGCGGAGGACGTGGCGGCCGCCGTGGTCTATCTGGCGAGCGAGGAGGCCGGCTGGGTCACCGGGACCACGCTGCACGTCAACGGCGGCATGGCGATGTTCTGAGCGGGCGCTCAGCCCTTCGCCTTCAGCGCCTCCACCTCGGCCTTGAGGCGCGCGTTCTCGGCCTTCAGCGCCTCGAGCTCGGAGCGGCCGGCGAAGGGGCTGAACAAGCTCATCGCGCGCTCCATCATCGCCATGTTGCGCTGGCTCATCTCCTCCAGGCCGAAGGGCTTGAAGGCCTGCTCCATGCTGCGGCGCATCTCCTCCTGCTGGCGGGCGAAGCCCTGCATGGTCATCTCGAGATAGCGCGGGATCACGCCCTGCAGGCTGTCGCCGTAGAAGCCGATGAGCTGGCGCAGGAAGCTCTCCGGCAGAAGGTGGCTGCCCTTCGATTCCTCCTCGACGATGATCTGCGTCAGCACGCCGCGGGTGATGTCCTCGCCGCTCTTCGCGTCATAGACCACGAAATCGCGGCCCTGGCGCACCATCTGGGCCAGGTCCTCGAGCGTGACGTAGCTGCTGCTCTCGGTGTTGTAGAGGCGGCGGTTGGCGTATTTCTTCACGACGACGGGCGGCGTCGCGGGTTTCGTCTCTGCCGTCTGGTCAGCCATGCCTCTTCCCCTGCACGCTTCGTTGCGGTGAAGCCTAGCACGGGCGGGCGGGGATGCGATAAGCCTCTCGGCCGACACGCATCCGGCGATCCACGAAACCCCACGGGCATGGATGGAGCCTCCCGACGACCTCGACCGCCTGGCCGCCGACTGGATCGCGCTCTGGGAGAGCGAGATCGCGGCGCTGGCGCAGGACGCCGAACTCGCCGAGGCCTGGGCCGCGGGGGTGGCGCTGATGGCCGCCTTCTGGCGCGCGCAGGCCGCGGCCATGGGCGCGATGCGGGCGGGGCGCGGCGATGAGCCCCCCGCCCCGCCGCGGCCCGCGCCCGCTGCCGCTGCACCTGATGCTGGGCGGGATGCGCGGGCTTCTGGCGCTGACGATTCCGCTGCCCTCCGCGCCCGGCTCGCCGAGCTGGAGCGGCGGCTGGCCGCGGTCGAGGGCCGGCCAGGCCGAGGCGGCGCGGATCGCCGCGCGGCTCGAACAGCTCCAGGCCGCCGGCGCAAGCCGCGCGCCTGAGCTGTTCCGCGCCGCGGTGCTGCGGCGCCTCTGGCGGCAGGATGCGGCGCTGCTGCGCGGCATCGCCGCCTATCGCCGCCACCCGCACCGCCGCGCGCTGGAGGATCCGCCGGTGCTGTGGCGCGAGGGCGCGGCGCGGCTGCTCGACTATGGCGGGCGCGGGCGGCCGGTGCTCTTCGTGCCCTCGCTGGTGAACCGCGCCCATGTGCTGGATCTGGACGAGGGCGCCTCGCTGCTGCGCTTCCTGCGCGCGAACGGGCTGCGCCCCCTGCTGCTCGACTGGGGCTGGCCGGGCGAGGCCGAGCGCCGCTTCACCCTGACCGACCACGTCGCCGGGCGGCTGGAGCGCGCCATCCTGGCCGCGCCGCGCAACCTGGTGCTCGCGGGCTACTGCATGGGCGGGCTGCTGGCGCTGGCCGCCGCGCTGCGCCAGCCCGCGCGGGTGCGGGCGCTGGCGCTGCTCGCCACGCCCTGGGACTTCCATGCCGAGCCGCAGGCGGCGGGGCTCGCGCGGCTGCTGCCGGGGCTGGAGGCGCTGATGGAGCCGCAGGGCGCCCTGCCGGTGGACGCGCTGCAATGGCTGTTCGCCCTGCTCGACCCCTATGGCGTGGGCGAGAAGTTCCGCGCCTTCGGCCGGCTCGATCCCGCCTCCGCCCGGGCGCGCCGCTTCGTCGCCATCGAGGACTGGCTGAACGACGGCGTGCCGCTCGCCGCCCCCGTGGCGCGCGAGGCGATCGGCGGCTGGTACGGGCGCAACGCGCCGATGCGCGGCGAATGGGCGGTGGCCGGGCTGCCGGTGGCGCCCGCCGCCTGGCGCGGCCCGGCCTTCGTGGCGATCCCCGCGCGCGACAGGATCGTGCCGCCCGCCAGCGCCCGGCCGCTCGCCGCCGCCCTGCCCGCCGCCGCCCTGCATGTGGCGGAGGCGGGCCATGTCGGCATGGTGGCCGGCATGGGGGCGGAGGCCGCGCTCTGGCGGCCCCTGCTCGACTGGATCAGATCGCTCTGATCAGAACATCGCCGCCGGCGCGACGGTGGAGCCGGTGAAGCCGCGCATCCGCAGCGGCTGCATCAGGAAGCAGAACTCGCTGCGCCCGCTCGCCACCAGCTCGGCCAGGTTCAGGTTCTCGAGCAGATGCACCCCGTGCACCACCAGCGCGATCTGGTGCACCGGCAGCGAGGCGTCCGGCATGGTGCGCGAGGGCGCGACCTCGACGGGCCAGTTGTCGGCGCCCAGCAGCAGCGGGTTGCGGGCGATCAGCCATTCCGCCGCGGCGACCCCGATGCCGGGACAGCCGGAGACGTAGCGCGCATTGTCCCGGCCCCAGAGATGGCCCCAGCCGGTGTTGATGATCATCGCATCGCCCTCGCGCAGCTCCACGCGCTGGCGGTTCAGGGCCTGCTGCAGATCCTCGGGCGTGATCTCGTAGTCGATCGGCAGGGTCTGCACGCCCTTGAGGCCCGCGATGTCGATCAGCACGCCGCGCGCCATCACCGTGCCCACCGTCTCGATGCCCATCTCGCGGAAGCCGTTGCGGGTGGCGATGGAGGGCACGTTCACGCAGTTGTAGGTCTCGTCGCCGATGGTCTGGTGCGGGAAGCCGTCGAGCTGCGTGCCCACCTGGCCGATCTCGGAGATGATCACCTCCTCGTTGGAGCCGCGGCGGTTGGCCTGGGGGTTCATGAACTGCTGCTTGAGGTGCACGTCGAAGCGGCGCGTGCCGAAGAAGGGGATGTCCATGCCCAGCACATGGCCGATCTCGATCTTCCGCCCCTCGCGGATGAGCTGGGCCGCGGCGCGCATGCGCTCGGGCGTCTGCAGGTTCATCGAGCCGCGCCGGTCGTTCGCCCCCCAGCGCGAGGGGCAGCGCTGCGCCGCGGGCGGCGGCGACCAGCGCGGCGCCTGCTGCGCCTGCACGGGTGTGGCCTGAAGCCCGAGATGCGCGCCGCCGCAGGCGAGGCAGGCGCCGAACAGCGCCCGCCGAGACAGGTTCCGCATGACCGTTTCCTCCATTCCCTGGTTCTTGTCCCGCGGCCGTTGCGGCCGCGGGACGAGCAGAGGGCAGGAGGCGGCCTCCGATCAAGTGCCCGCGAAGAGATAGACCGGCATGGGCTGTGTCTCGTCCTTCACGCCCTTCACGCCGGGAATCTGCTCGGCCAGCACGCGCAGGCCGCGGCTCACCCCGGCATCGCGCTGGAAGCCGTGGAAGGTCACGATGCCGTCCTTCACGTCCACCAGCGTGTAGAAGCTGTCGGCCCAGGGCTCCTTCTGCATCGCCGCCAGCACGGCGCGGCGAATGCGCTCGTCGGACATGGCCTCCTCCGCAGGCGGCGGGGCCACCAGGGCGCGCAGCAGATCCGCGCGGCTGACGATGCCGCGCAGCCGCCCCTCGCTGACCACCAGCACGCGGCGGATGCCGCGCTCCTCCATCACATGGGCGATGTGCGCGGCCGTGTCGTCCTCGCCCACGGTCACCACGCTCGTGGTCATGATGTCGGCGGCGGTGGCGCCATGGGTGCGGGCGTAGCGTTCGGCGAGTTCGGCCGGGTTGGAGAACAGGCTCGCGAACCAGGACATGGGCTTGTCCTCCTCGCCGGCGAGGCGGCGGATCAGGTCCGCCTCGGTCACCACGCCCAGCACCTCGCCCTTCGCGCCCAGCACGGGCACGGCGCTGATGCCGCGCTCGGCCAGCAGCCGCGCGACGGCGATCACGGGCGTCTCGGGCGGCACGGTCACGACATCGGGCGTCATCAGGTCGCGCGCGGTCAGCGGGGTCGTCATGGCGGGCCTCCAATGATGGGTGGGTGCAGCCTGCCCCGGCCCCGGGCGGGCCGCCTTGCGCCAGCGCAATGGAGAAGCCCCTTCCCGCCGAGGGCGGCTTCGCCTATTCCGCGGCAACTGTCCATTTTTCCGGGAGGAGCTTCATGAACGAGATCACCCGCCGCGGCGCGCTGGGCGCCGCCCTCGCCGCCCCCGCGCTCGTCGCCGGCGCGGCGCGCGCGCAGGGCACGCAGATGAGCATCGCCACCGGCACCACCGGCGGCGTCTATTACCCGCTGGGCGGGGCGCTCGCGAACTACCTCACGCGCGGGATTCCGGGCATGTCCGCGACCGCCGAGGTGACGGCGGGCTCGGTCGCCAACTTCCAGCTTCTCGGCGCGGGCCGCGCCCAGCTCGTCTTCGGCCAGGTGGACGCGGCGGTGGATTCCGTGCGCGGCGCGGGCCCCTTCCGCGGCCGCGTGGTGCCCACGCGCGCCATCGCCGTGCTCTACACCAACCGCATGCAGGTGGTGACGGTGGCCGACCGCAACATCCGCAGCATGGCGGACCTGCGGGGCAAGCGCATCTCCACCGGCGCGCCGGCCTCGGCCACCGAGCTCTTCGCGCTGCGGCTGATCGCGGCCGCGGGCCTCGACATCAACCGCGACTTCCGCGGCCGCGAGCGCCTCTCGCCCGCCGAGAGCACCAACGCCATCCGCGACGGCAAGATCGACGCCTACTTCTTCGTCTCGGGCGTGCCCACCAGCGCCATCACCGACCTCGCGGCCACGCCGGGCACGCAGCTCGTGCTGATCGACCATGCCGACCTGCTCGAGCCCATCGTGCGCGAGCACGGGCCCGTCTATTTCGCCGAGACCATCCCGGCGGGCACCTATCCCGGCCAGACCGCGCCGAACCATCAGCTCTCGGTCGCCAACATCCTGGCGATGCGCGAGGACGCGAACCCGCAGCTCGTCACGCAGATCCTCACCGTGCTGTGGCAGAACCGCGAGGACTGGGCGCGCGTGCACTCCGCGGCCCGGGATTTCACGCTCGAGCAGCAGAAGTCGGCGGCGGCGGGCGTGCCCTGGCACCCGGCCGCCGAGGCCTTCTGGCGCAACGCCGGCGCCCGGCTGAGCTGAGCCGCGCCGACCGACCCGGGGCGCCCGGATGCCTCTCTGGGCGCCCCTTTCCTGCGCCGCGCCCGCGCCGCCCCCCGAGCCTCCGCGCAAAGGCCCCGCCCGTGTCCAGCACCTCCCACCTGCCCCCCGAGATCGACCCCAAGGCGCTCGACGCCGAGACCGCGAAGCGCGTGGAGCGGCTGATCGAGGCGGAGGAGGGGGTGATGAACCGCCTCGGCGGCGTGATGGGCGTGGTGGCGGTGGGCGTGGCGCTGGCCATGTCGCTGTTCCATCTCTACGCGGCCTGGAGCATCGTGCCGACGACGACGCTGCGCTTCGCGCATGTCGGCTTCACCCTGGTGCTCGGCTTCCTGCTCTACCCCGTGGCGCGCCGCTTCCGCGACCGGGTGATGCCCTGGGACGTCGCGCTGGTGGCGGCGGGCCTCTACGTCACCTGGTATCTGATCTCGGGCGGCGACGACCTGCAGGACCGCATCATCTTCCCCGAGCCGATGGACATCGCGGTGGGCTGGCTGCTCATCGCGCTCGTGCTCGAGGTGGCGCGCCGCGCCACCGGGCCGATCATGCCGGTGGTGGCCATCGCCTTCCTGCTCTACGCCTTCTTCGGCAACCACCTGCCCCAGCCCTGGACGCACCGCGGCTATGACGCCGACCGCCTGATCCCGCACCTGTCCATCACGCTCGAGGGCATCTTCGGCACGGCGGTGGATGTCTCGGCCACGCTGATCATCCTGTTCACGCTCTATGGCGCGATCCTCGCGGCCACGGGCGCGGGGAAGTTCTTCGTGGACTTCTCCTTCGCCGCCACGGGCGGCAAGCCCACCAGCGCGGGGCGCACCGTGGTGCTCTCGGCCTTCCTGCTGGGCGGGCCCTCGGGCTCGGGCGTGGCCACCACCGTCACCATCGGCAGCGTCGCCTGGCCGATGATGAAGCGCGTGGGCTACACGCCACAGGATGCGGGCGGGCTGCTGGCGGCGGGCGGCATGGGGGCCATCC
>JBKBSR010000434.1:0-2135 GCA_046291055.1 Roseococcus sp. | reverse complement strand
CGCAGCATCTCCCAGCGGCTCGAGATCAGCCGGCCGCCGTCGAGTTGCGCCTGCGGGATGTCGGGCGCGGAGGGCGGCGGCGGCTGGAAGGCGAGGCGCGCGAGACGGCCGAGCGCCTTGAGCCCCTCCGGCAGGAGGCGGCGCAGGCGCAGTTCGGCGCGGTAGCTGCGGTCTTCGGTCATGCGCGGGCGGCGCGGCTCCCTCTCTCTCGGCCATCGGCCGGGCGATGCCGGGGCTTATGGCGCGCGGGCAGCCGGACCGCCAGTGCGGTGGGCCGATTTTCCTGCCGGCAGATGCGAGGATGGCGCTAGGCTGATCGGCCATGGCGCCCCTGCCTCCCGCCGCATCTCCGTCGGCCGCCGCGCACGACGACCTCGAGTGCCCGCACTGCGGCGGCCCTGTCGCGCAATGGCGCTGCGATGGCTGTGGCGCGACATTCCCCCGGGTGCTCGGCGTGCCCTTCCTCGGCGCCTTCGAACCCGCGGACGCGCTGGGCCTGATCGAGATCGTCGCGAACGCGCCGAACCGTGGCAGCCTGCGCCTCGAGCCAGACACCGTGGCGCGCCTCGACGCCCTCTGCGCCTCCTACCACGCCGCCCCCCGACAAGGCGGCGTTCCGCGCCGCGCACGCGGAAGCGCAGGCCTGGTGGTTCGGCCATCGCTACGCCGAATGGCGCGCGGTGGAGACGCTGCTCGAAGGGCTCGACATCGCCGGCGCGGCGGTGCTCGACATCGGTGCCGGGCAGGGCTTCGATGCTTGGCGGCTCGCCCTGCGCGGCGCCCGCGTCACGGCCCTGGAGTTCAGCCCCATCGTTGCCGAGGCCGGCGCGCAGAGCTTTCCGGAGCTGCGCTGGATCGGCGGCTTCGCCCATGCCCTGCCGTTCCGCAACGCCTCCTTCGACCATGTCTTCATCAA
Organism: Roseococcus sp.; assembly: GCA_046291055.1. Lineage (GTDB taxonomy): Bacteria > Pseudomonadota > Alphaproteobacteria > Acetobacterales > Acetobacteraceae > Roseococcus. The sequence continues at coordinate 1,219 of JBKBSR010000434.1, read as the reverse complement.
CGCCGCCCTGCACCACATGCGCGACCTGCCTGCGACCATCGCGGAGGCGCTGCGCGTGCTCCGCCCCGGCGGCTGCCTGATCACCAGTGGGGATCCCTTCCGCGCCGACACGACAGGCCCCTCGCTGGAGTTCGACGTGTTCGACCGGCACGAGGCGGTGCTGCTCGGCATCAACGAACAGATCCCGCCGCTGTCGGATTTCCTCGTCACCATCGAGCGCAACCGCGCCGTGCTGGCGCCTGAGATCTTCACCCAGGTGCTGCACGGCGGCCGCTCCGGCAGCGGCCCGGCGCTCGAGGAGTGGACGGCCTGGGACCTCGATGCCGATGCGCCGATGCTCAAGGCCCGCGCCGGCAGCCTCGCGATGCGCATCCGCCTGACCGCGCCCTGGCCGCATCCTCGCGCGCTGCAGCGCGAGGGCGTGCTGCCGCCCGCAACCTTCGTCGGATGGCTGCAGGATCCCGCGCGCGCCGTGGCGGAGATCGCGCGCATCATCCCGCGCGCCATGCTCGACACGCCCTTCCCAGGCGCGCCCGCGAAGTTCGATCTCATCAACGGCTGGCGCGTCGCTCGATCCACCGCGACGACGCGCACCGCCTACCGGCGTGCGCGCCTGTTCCGCAGCCGCGGCGCCGAGCCCCGATTGCGATTCGAGGCGCGCAGCAACCAGCCGGCGCGGATCACGCTGCTCGTCAACGCCGTGCCTGCCGGCACGACCGCGATCGGCGCCGACTGGACCGCGCTCGAGGCCGACATCTCCGCCGTGCCGCCAGGCGAGCCCTTCGTGCTCGAGTTCCGGCGGGAGGGGGAGCCGCCGGATTTCGACGCCGGCTGCTTCGAGGTCCGGCTGCCGGCTGCGCGCGCCGCGCTGGGCGCCAGGCTGAAGGATCTCCTGCCGCGTCGGCTGCGGCGACTCGCCGGAATGGCCTGAAGCGGAATCCGGGCCGATCGGATCGCCCGGACGGATGAACGAGGCCCGCAACAGGCTTGCGGCCGCAGACACGGCCGCGAGGCGGGACGAGCGGCTCCGGCACCGCCATCCGCAAGTCCTGTGCCGGTTCTCAGCCGCGCAGGATCTCCACCAGCCGCGCCGCCGTGGCATCCCAGTCGTTGAGGCGCCGCCCGGTCTCCCGCGCGCCTTCGGCCAGCGCCGCCCGCCGCGCCGGATCGCACAGCGCGGCCATCGCCTCCGCCAGCGCCTCCGGGGTGAGGGCGCGCG
>JBKBSR010000433.1:0-2142 GCA_046291055.1 Roseococcus sp. | reverse complement strand
CGCCCACCCGCCCGGCGCAGTGGGCCAGCATGCGGCGGATGTGCTCGCGCTCGGCGGCCTCGCGGGCTTCGGCCAGGGTGGCCGGCATCTCCGGCGGGGCCGCGCCGGGAAAGAGATCGGCCGGCTCGATGCGCGGCCCCTCGGCCAGCACGGCGGCGCGGGCGAGGCGGTTGCGCAGTTCGCGCACATTGCCGGGCCAGGGATGGGCGGCGAGCGCGGCGCGCGCGGCCTCCGACAGCGCGAGGCCGGGCCGCCCGGCCTCCTCGGCCGCCCTGGCCAGCAGCGCATCGGTCAGCGCCGGCAGATCCTCCGCGCGCTCGCGCAGCGGCGGCACGCGCAGCTCCACCACGGCGAGGCGGAAGTAGAGATCCTCGCGGAAGCGCCCCTCGCGCACCCGGGCGGCGAGGTCGGCGTTGGTGGCGGCCACCACCCGCGCCTCCAGCGCCAGCTCCTTCGTCCCACCGACGCGCAGGAAGCGCCGCTCCTCCAGCAGCCGCAGCAGCTTGGCCTGCAGCAGCGGGTCGAGCTCCGCCACCTCGTCGAGCAGCAGCGTGCCCGCGCCGGCGCGCTCGGCCGCGCCGGGGCGGCGCTCCGCGGCGCCGGTGAAGGCGCCGCGCTCATGGCCGAACACCTCGCTCTCCAAGAGGTCGCGCGGGATGGCGGCGCAGTTCAGAGCGACGAAGGGGGCGGCGGCGCGCGGGCCGAGCGCATGCAGCCGCCGCGCCGCCACCTCCTTGCCCGCCCCGCTCTCGCCCAGCAGCAGCACGGGGGTCGCGGTGGGGGCAAGTCGGCGCAGCGCCCGATCGAGCGCGCGCATGGCGGGCGAGGCCCAGCCCGCCTCGGCCGGGGCGGGGGCGGCGGGCGCGGCGGGGGCGGGCAGGGCGCGCAGCTTCTCGAGCAGCCGCTCCATGTCGAAGGGCTTGAGCAGGTAGTCGTCCGCCCCGGCGCGGACCAGGCGCACCGCCTGCTCCACCCCGCCATAGGCGGTCATGGCGATGACCGGCGCGGCGCCGAGCGCGGGCAGCAGCCGCAGCAGCAGCGCCTCGCCCGAGCCGTCGGGCAGGCGCATGTCGCAGAGCACGGCGGCGGGGGGCGGGCCCTGGCGCAGCGCCGCCTCGCCCTCGGCCAGGCTGCGCGCCCAGCGCGGCGCGAAACCCTCCAGCCGCAGCCGCTGGGTCAGCGCCTCGCCCAGCACCGGGTCGTCCTCGATCAGCAGGATGGGGGCGCTCATGCCGAAGCGCCCTCGCGGCGGGGCAGGTGCAGCACGATGCGCGTCGCGCGCCCGGGCGCGCTGTCCACCGCGATGCGCCCGTCGAGGCGGGCGAGCTGCGCCATCACCACGCGCAGGCCGAGGCCCGGGCCGCGCCCGCGCTCGCCCGAGAGCAGACGCCGCGCCGGCTCGGGCAGGCCGGGGCCTTCGTCCAGCACCTCGATGCGCAGCCCCTCCGCCTCCTCCGCGGCCGTCAGGCTCACCGCGCCGCCCGCGGGCGTGGCGGCGAGTGCGTTCAGCAGCAGGTTCAGCAGCGCCTGGCGCGCGGCCAGGGCATCGGCGGGGAAGGGGGCGTCGAGCCGCACGGCGAGGCGCAGCCGCACGCCGCGCCGCGCCGCCTCGGGTCGCAGCAGCGCCTCCAGGTCCTGGAAATCCTCGGCCGAGAGCGGGCGCGGCTCGGGCGGGCCGCGATGGGTGGCGAGTGTGGCCTCCACCACGCGCTCGATCTGCCGCAGGCCGCGCTCCAAGAGGTCGCAGGCGCGGGCGCGCTCCTCCTCCGCCGCGCCGAAGCGGCGCAGCGAGCCGAGGGCGGTGAGCATGCCGGCCAGCGGGTTGCGCACCTCATGGGCGATGGTGGCGGCCAGCTCGCCGAGGCCCGCGGCCTGCTCGCGCTCGGCCAGGCGCTGGGCCAGCTCCTCGCGCTCGGCGAGGCGGGCGAGCATCATCTCGGCCGCGGCGAGCAGCCGCGCCGCCTCGCTGCCGGGCGCGGGCGGGCGCGCGGGGGGCAGGGGGCGGAAATCCCCCGCGCCGGCGCGGTCCAGCGCGTCCGCCACCAGCAGCAGCGGCGCCATGGCCCGGCGCGCCAGCAGCGCGGCCAGCAGCGCGGCCAGCGCCGCCAGCGCCAGATCGAGCCCGAGCAGCCACAGGCGCAG
>JBKBSR010000074.1:0-11161 GCA_046291055.1 Roseococcus sp. | reverse complement strand
GGGCCGCCCCTTTTTCGTCCGCGACAGCCCGGACCGCTTGACCCGGCGCGGCCCCCTTCCCTTCTCTATGCGCATGCGCGATCTGGCGGCGCTGCCGCGCACCGACGAGGACACGCTCTGGGCCGTGATCGCCACGGTGGGCCGGAAGAACCGCGTGGCCGAGGTGTATCGCTCCCGCGCCGCCGCGCTGGAGGATCGCGCCTGGCGGGCCCAGCAGGTGCGCGCCTACGAGGATTTCCTGCGCCGGTCGAAGCAGCCGGTGCCGCACTACTCCGTCACGCCCATCCGCCGCTCCGATCTTCCGCGCAAATGGGCGCCGCTGCCCGCGCTGGGTTTCCTGCGCGGCGAGTTCGTCTGAACAGCGCCCCGCGCCATTCACGCCGCGCCGCTTCGCGCCTAGTTTCAGGGCATGGCCCCTCCCCGCGTCGCCCTCTTCGTCACCTGCCTCGTGGACATCCACCGCCCCTCGGTCGGCTTCGCCGCCATCCGGCTGCTGGAGGAGGCGGGCTGCCGCGTCGAGGTTCCGCCCAGCCAGACCTGCTGCGGCCAGCCCGCCTACAACGCCGGCGACCGCGCCACCGCCCAGGACATCGCCCGCCGGGTGATCGACGCCTTCCTGGGCTTCGATTTCGTGGTGGCGCCCTCGGGCTCCTGCGCGGCGATGATCGCGCAGCACTACCCGGCCCTCTTCGCGGATGTGGACCCGGACTACCGCGCCCGCGCCGAGCGCCTTGCCGCCAAGACCCATGAGCTCACGAGCTTCCTCACCGATGTCATGGGCCTGCGCGCCGTCTCCGCCCGGCTGGAGGCGCGCGCCACCTACCACGACTCCTGCTCGGGCCTGCGCGAGCTCGGCGTGAAGGCGCAGCCGCGCGCCCTGCTGGCGAGCGTCGCCGGCCTCACCCTGACCGAGATGAAGGAGCCCGAGATCTGCTGCGGCTTCGGCGGCGCCTTCTGCGTGAAATACCCCGACATCTCCACCCGCATGGTCAGCGACAAGACGGCCGACATCGCCACCACGGGCGCGGAACTTGTTCTGGCGGGCGACATGGGCTGCCTGCTCAACATCGCCGGACGCCTGAAGCGCGAGGGCAGCCCCGTGCAGGTGCGCCATGTGGCCGAGGTGCTGGCCGGCATGACGCATGAGGCCCCACCCATCGGGGAGGCGTGATGAACCTGCCCGCGCGCGTGCGCGCCGATGGTTTCGCGCGCCTTCCCCCCGCCGCGGCCGCACAGCGGCTGGGCCTTCCCCCCGCCAGCCTCGCCGATTTCGCGGCGAGTTGGGCGCGGCTTGAGCCGGACAACTTCATGGCCGATGGCGGGCGCTACCGCCGCCGCCGCCACGCCAATTTCCTCGCCCTGCCGGGCGAGGCCGCGCACCGCCGCGGCCTGCATCGGCCGCATTTCCAGGCCACCGTCCACAACCGCCTGAACGGCGGGGTGGACCGCTGGTTTGCCCCCGTGGAGGAGGCGGCGGCGCGGCACCCCGCCTGCCAGGGCCTGCTCGCCCTGGGGCGCGAGGTGGCGGATGCGCTGCACCCCGGCACGCCCTGGTTCGTGGAGATGCATCAGTTCCGCATCGAGGCCCGCCCCGGCGCGCCCGGCCTGCCCACCCCCGAGGGCGTGCACCATGACGGGGTGGCGGTGGTGCTCATCGCCATGATCGCCCGCACCAACCTGCGCGGCGGCGAGACGCTGGTGACCGACCCCGAAGGCCGGGAGCTCGCCCGCTTCACCCTCGATGGGCTGCTCGACCTCGCGGTGCTGGACGACCGGCGCGTGATGCACGGCGTGACGCCCGTGGAGCCCGCGGACCCCGCCCTTCCCTCCTGCCGGGACGTGCTGGTGCTGACCTGGCAGCCCGCGGCCGCCGGCTGACCCCGCCGCGTGCAGCGCGTCCTCGTCCTCGACATCGAGACGCTGCCCGACCTCGCGGCGGGCCGCGCGCTGCTGGACATGCCCGAGGCCGAGGAGCAGGCGGTGCGGGCCGCGCTCGGAACCCGCTACGCCCGCCCGGGCGAGGCGCCGGAGCGCGCCTTCCTCAAGCCGCCACTGCACCGGCTCTGCTGCCTCGGCCTGCTGGTGGCCGGGCGCGCCGCCCCCGACGAGCCCTGGCGGGTGGAGCGCATCCGCACCCCGACGGTGGCGGAGCAGCCGGAGGCCGCGCTGCTTGCGCGCTTCGACGCGGCGCTGCGCGGCGGGCCGGGGCTGATCGGCTTCAACTCCGGCGGCTTCGACCTGCCCGTGCTGCGTTATCGCGCCCTGGCGCTGGGCGTGCCCATGCCCCACCTGCACGCGCCCGGCTTCGCCTATCTGCACCGCTATGGCGAGCGCCACCTCGACCTGATGGACCGGCTCTCGGGCTATCGCGCCTCGCCGGCGCCGAGCCTCGGCGAATGCGCGGCGCTGCTCGGCCTCGCCCTGAAGGCCGAGATGGACGGCGAGGGGGTGGAGGCGCTCTGGGCCGCCGGGGAGGCGGCGCGCATCGCCTCCTACTGCCGCACCGACCTCGCCGCCACCTGGCTGCTGGCGCTGCGCTGGTGGCTGGTCACGGGGGCGCTCACGGAGGAGCTGGCCCGTGACAGCCTGCTGGGCTTCGCCGAGGCCATCGAGTCGGGCGCGCTCGGCGAGGGGCTGGGGGCCATCGCCGCGGCGGCGCGGCGGGCGGCGGGATGATGCGGCCGGCAGGACACGCCGCCCCTATCCCGCACGCCGGGTTGGCGGGCGGCGGCGCGCCACAGGACACCAGCGGCCGCGCGCCTTTCCAGGAGTCGGAAACAGCGGCCGCTGGTAGGAGTCACCCCCCGCCCAGCACCTGCGCGAGCACCGCGCGCAGGGGCTTGGGCCGCAGCGCCTCGTCATAGGGCAGGCCGCGGGTGGTGGCGCCGTCCGTCCGCGCCACCGCGGGCTCCTTCACCAGCCAGGAATCCCGGTCGGTCAGGCCCCAGGTGAGCACGTTGCGCACCCCCCCCTCGATGGCGGCGGCGAGGAAGCGACCGGCATACTCGGCCACCGCCGCATCCCGCTCGGCGAGGCTGGGCGCGAGGCTGTCGGGCTCGCGGATGTCGAGCTCTGTGACCAGCACCGCGAGGCCGAGCTCACGCAGCGCACGGAGGAAGGCGATGAAGGGCTCCGGCCGGAAGGGGTCGCGCATCTGCAGATGCGCCTGCACGCCCACGGCATCGAGCGGCGACCCGCGCTCGACGAGGGCGCGCACCACGCGCAGCAGGCGCTGGCGCTTGGCCTCGGCGTGCGGCGTGTCGGCCTCCACCCCGTAGTCGTTGAGGGTGAGGCGCAGCGTGGGGTCGAGCTGCCGGGCGAGGCGCAGGGCGCGCTCGAGATAGCCGGGGCCGAGGGCGGCCAGCCAGGGGGTGGGGCGCAGATCGCCGTTCGTGTCGCTCGGGTTGTCGCTTCCCGGGGGGTTGGCGATCACCTCGTTCAGCACGTCCCAGTCGCGGATCGCCTCGCGGGTCTCGCGCAGCACGGCGGTGAAATGGGCCTCCATCAGGGCGGCCGCCCGGCGCGGCCCCTCGGCCAGCGCGGCCGCGAGCCACCCCGGCATGGCGGCGTGCCAGATCAGCGCATGGCCCCGCACCCGCTGGTGGTGCCGCTGCGCGAAACCGATGATGGCGCGCAGCGGGGAGAACTCGAAGCGCCCCTCCTCGGGCTGCAGGGCGTCCCACTTCGCCTCCCATTCGGGGACGAGCAGCTCGGCCTCGCGCGCCACCAGCGCGGCGAGCGCGGCGTCATGGGCGAGGAGATCGGCGCGGACGGCGGTGCCGAAGCCATGGCCCCGCGCGCGGGCGAGCTGGCGCAGCGACGCCTCCTGGGCGCCCAGCGGCCGCGCGGCGCAGGCCGGGAGCGCGCCCAGCCCCGTCAGCGCCGCCCGCCGGGGAATCACGCCGCCCGCGCGAGGCTGTGCGAGTCGGTGTTGGCCGCGCGCTGCTGGGCCAGCGCCTGGCGATAGCGGTCCCGCCGCCAGCAGAGAAGGCGCCAGGCGCCCCTGGCCGCGATGTCCGCCATGCGCCCGCGCGGCTCCAGCCCGATCGCCTTGAAGATCATGCCCATGCCGCGCTCGATGTGGCGGAAGCGGTAGAAGCCCATGGCGCGGCCCATGTAGCCCGCAAGGCAGCGGTCATGGTCGTAGGCCAGGCCGGGCGGATCGTTGCTGCAATGGAAGGCGAAGGCGAGCTCATCGTCCTCCGTCTCGCCGATGCGGCCGAGCGCCACGCGCAGGCGCTTCGGGAAGGAGAGGTTCTCGCGCTCCAGATAGCGCTTCATGTGGTCGTAGAAGAGCTTGAAGTGCCGGTATTCGTCCGCCGCGATGAGGCGGCAGATCTCCTTGAGAACCGGCTCGTCGGAGGCCTCGCCCAGCGCGGTGTAGTAGCTGGAGGTGCCCGTCTCCACCATGCAGCGGGCGATGAGCTCGCCGGTGCGGGAGCCGCGGATCGAGGCATCCGCCTTCACGTCGATCCGGAAGCCGGCACGGTATTTCGCGAAGGCGCCCGGATAGTCGAAGGAGGGATCGGCGAGGCTGGCCCATCGGCCGAGCGCGTCGCCGTGCTGGACCTCCTCGGCGGCCCAGTTGTCGGCGGCCTGCTGGAAGTCCGGATCGTCCTTGAAGACCGATTTCAGGTAGAGCGCGTAGTCGTCGCCGTTGCGCTCGACCATGGCGGCCGCCTTGACCAGCGGGATCACCTCCGGCTCGACCTTCGCGGGGTCGAACCTGTCCCAGGCCACCTGCTCGATCGTCCAGTGCTTCATGCCACCCCACTCCCCGGGCTGGACATGCGGCGGGCGGCGGCCAGTTTCAACCCGCCTCGGCGGCCTCGCGCATGGCGCGCATGGCCAGCAGGCGGTCCATCGCCGCCTCGCGCTTCTCCGGGCTCTCGGCCGCCGCGGCCAGGTAGTCCTGCTCGGCGGCAGCGATGCGCGCCTCCGCCTCGGCGCGGGAGAGTTCGGCCACCGGGGTCGCCTCGTCGGCGAGGATGGTCACGCGCTCCGGCCCCACCTCGGCGAAGCCGCCGGCGACGTAGAGGCGCTCCTTCTCCTGCCCGCCCTCGCGCACCGAGATCACGCCGCCGCGCAGCGCCACGATCATCGGCGCATGGCCGGGCAGAACGCCCATCTCGCCCTCGGCGGCGGGGATGACGACCATCTCCACGGGCCGCGAGAGCAGGAGCCTTTCCGGCGAGACGAGTTCGAGCTGAAAGGTGGCCATCTGCGCCCCCGGTCCTTCACAACGCGCAGCACCCGATCGGCAACCGCGCTCCCCTCGCGGCATCCGGCCGAGCAGCGGCCGGCGCCGCCCTTGCGATCCTCCCTCGGGTGCTCCGAAGGGAGCGCCCGAGGGCGAAACACTAGGCCGCCTGCTTCAGCGCCTCGCCCTTCTTCACGGCGTCCTCGATGGTGCCCACCATGTAGAAGGCCGCCTCGGGCAGGTGGTCGTATTCGCCGGCGCAGATGGCGGCGAAGCTGCGGATGGTGTCCTCCAGCTTCACGAAGACGCCCGGCGTGCCGGTGAACACCTCGGCCACATGGAAGGGCTGGCTGAGGAAGCGCTGGATCTTGCGCGCGCGCGCCACGATCAGCTTGTCCTCCTCCGACAGCTCGTCCATGCCCAGGATGGCGATGATGTCCTGCAGGCTCTTGTAGGTCTGCAGGATGCGCTGCACCTCGCGCGCCGTCTTGTAGTGCTCCTCGCCCACGATGCGCGGGTCGAGCGCGCGGGAGGTGGAGTCCAGCGGGTCCACCGCCGGGAAGATGCCGAGCTCCGCGATGGAGCGGTTCAGCACCGTCGTCGCGTCCAGGTGCGCGAAGGAGGTGGCCGGGGCGGGGTCCGTCAGGTCGTCGGCCGGGACGTAGATGGCCTGCACCGAGGTGATGGAGCCCTTCTTCGTCGAGGTGATGCGCTCCTGCAGGGCGCCCATGTCGGTGGCGAGCGTCGGCTGATAGCCCACCGCCGAGGGGATGCGGCCGAGCAGCGCGGAGACCTCCGCGCCCGCCTGGGTGAAGCGGAAGATGTTGTCGATGAAGAACAGCACGTCCTGGCCCTGCTCGTCGCGGAAGTATTCCGCGATGGAGAGGCCCGAGAGCGCCACGCGCGCGCGCGCGCCCGGCGGCTCGTTCATCTGGCCATACACCAGCGCCACCTTGGAGCCGTCGGTCGAGCCGTCCTCGTTCAGCTTGATGACGCCCGCGTCGATCATCTCGTGGTAGAGGTCGTTGCCCTCGCGGGTGCGCTCGCCCACCCCGGCGAAGACCGACACGCCGCCATGCGCCTTGGCGATGTTGTTGATCAGCTCCTGGATGGTGACGGTCTTGCCCACGCCCGCGCCGCCGAACAGGCCGATCTTGCCGCCCTTCAGGTAGGGGGCGAGCAGGTCGATCACCTTGATGCCGGTGACGAGGATCTCGGCCGCGGTGGCCTGCTCCTCGAAGGACGGCGCGTCGCGGTGGATGGTGTAGAACTTCTCGGCCTTCACCGGGCCGCGCTCGTCGATCGGCTCGCCGATCACGTTGAGGATGCGGCCCAGCGTGCCGTTGCCCACGGGCACGGCGATGCCCGCGCCCGTGTCCGTCACCTCGGCCCCGCGCACCAGGCCGTCCGTCGTGTCCATGGCGATGCAGCGCACCGTGCGCTCGCCGAGATGCTGCGCCACCTCGAGCACGAGCGTGCTTTCGCCCACCTTCACGTGGAGCGCGTTCATGATGGCCGGCAGCTCGGCGGGGAACTGCACGTCCACCACGGCGCCGAGCACCTGCGTGACCTGACCGACATTGTTCTTCATGGCGTGCGTTCCTTCAGATTTGCTGCTGATGCGATTCACGTTGCGCGCCGGCGGCGCTCCACGATCGCATCAGACCGCCTCGGCGCCGGAGATGATCTCGATCAGCTCCTTGGTGATGTTGGCCTGGCGGGTGCGGTTGTAGTTCAGCGTGAGCTTGTTGATCATCTGCCCCGCATTGCGCGTCGCATTGTCCATCGCCGTCATCTGGCTGCCGAAGAAGCCGGCCTGGCTCTCCAGCAGCGCACGGTAGATCTGGATGGCGAGGTTCTGCGGCAGCAGCCGGGCGAGGATCTCCTCCTCCGCCGGCTCGAACGCGTAGAGCGCGCCGCCCGCGCCGCCGGCCGCCGCCTCGGGCAGGGGCGCGGGAATCAGGCGCTGCTCCACCGGCGTCTGGCTGATCACGCTGCGGAAGCGGTTGTAGATCAGCCCGCAGACGTCGAAGCCGCTCTCGTCCAGCATCGCCGTGATCCGGCCCGCGATCTCGGCCGCATCCTCGAAGCCGATCTTCTTCTTGCCGGCGAAGCTGATCTCGCCGACGAAGCGGCTGCCCAGGTCGCGGCGCAGATAGGTGGCGCCCTTGCGGCCGACGGTGATGATCTTCACCACCTTGCCCTCGGCCTCCAGCGCACGGGCGCGGTTGCGCGCGAAACGGCCCACATTGGTGTTGAAGGGCCCGCACAGCCCGCGCTCGGAGGTGACGACGACGAGAAGATAAGTCCGGTCGCCGCCCGTGCCGACGAGCAGCTTCGGCGCGTCCGGGCTGCCGGCGACCGAGGCGCCCAGCGAGGCGAGCATGCGCTCCATCCGCTCGGCGTAGGGGCGCGCGGCCTCGGCTTGCTGCTGCGCGCGGCGCAGCTTGGCGGCGGCCACCATCTTCATCGCCTGCGTGATCTTGCGCGTGGACTTCACGCTGTTGATCCGGGTGCGCAGGCTCTTCAGGCTCGGCATCTCGTCTCACCTCTGCCGCCCTGGGGCGGCCGGATGCGTGCGAAGACGGCGCGGCGGAACCCTCCGCCGCGCCCGGGGCTCAGGCGAAGGACTTCCCGAAGGCGTCGAGGAAGGCCACCAGCTTCGCCTCGGTCTCCTTCTTGATCTCGCGGTCGGCGCGGATCGCGGTCAGGATCTCGGGCGCGGTGGCCTTCATCTCGGCCAGCATGCGGCTCTCGTACTCGCCCACCTTGGTCACAGGCAGCTTGTCGAGGTAGCCGCGCGTGCCGGCGAAGATCGCCACCACCTGCTCCTCCACCGGCACCGGCTTGAACTGCGGCTGCTTCAGCAGCTCCGTCAGCCGCGCGCCGCGCGCGAGCAGCGCCTGCGTCGTGGCGTCGAGGTCGGAGGCGAACTGCGCGAAGGCCGCCATCTCGCGATACTGGGCGAGCTCGAGCTTGATGCGGCCCGCCACCTGCTTCATCGCCTTGATCTGCGCCGCCGAACCCACGCGGCTGACCGAGATGCCGACGTTCACCGCAGGCCGGATGCCCTTGTAGAACAGTTCGGTCTCCAGGAAGATCTGCCCGTCCGTGATCGAGATGACGTTGGTCGGGATGTAGGCGGAAACGTCGCCGGCCTGGGTCTCGATCACCGGCAGCGCCGTCAGCGAGCCCGCGCCGAAATCGTCGTTCATCTTCGCCGCGCGCTCGAGCAGGCGCGAGTGCAGGTAGAACACGTCGCCCGGATAGGCCTCGCGGCCCGGCGGGCGGCGCAGCAGCAGCGACATCTGGCGGTAGGCGACGGCCTGCTTGGAGAGGTCGTCGTAGAAGATCACCGCGTGCATGCCGTTGTCGCGGAAGAACTCGCCCATCGCGCAGCCGGCATAGGGCGCGAGGAACTGCATCGGCGCCGGGTCGGAGGCCGTGGCGGCGACGATGATCGAATATTCGAGCGCGCCGTTCTCCTCGAGCTGCTTGACGAGCTGCGCCACCGTCGAGCGCTTCTGCCCGACCGCGACGTAGATGCAGTAGAGCTTCTGCTTCTCGTCGCCGGTGGCGTTCACGCTCTTCTGGTTGATGATCGTGTCCACGATCACGGCGGTCTTGCCGGTCTGGCGGTCGCCGATGATCAGCTCGCGCTGGCCGCGGCCGATGGGGATCAGCGCGTCGATCGCCTTGATGCCCGTCTGCATCGGCTCATGCACCGACTTGCGCGGGATGATGCCGGGCGCCTTGAGCTCGGCGCGGCGGCGCGTCACGTCCGTCAGCGGCCCCTTGCCGTCGATCGGGTTGCCGAGCGCGTCCACCACTCGGCCGAGCAGCCCCTTGCCCACCGGCACGTCCACGATCGAGCCGGTGCGGCTGACCGTGTCGCCCTCCTTCACCGACTTGTCGTCGCCGAAGATCACGACGCCGACATTGTCGCTCTCGAGGTTGAGCGCCATGCCCTTCACGCCGGAGGCCGGAAAGTCCACCAGCTCGCCCGCCATCACGTTCTGCAGGCCGTAGACGCGCGCGACGCCGTCGCCCACCGTCAGCACCGTGCCCACCTCGGCGACATTCGCCTCGGCGTCGAAGCTCGCGATCTGCTGCTTCAGGATCTCGGAAATCTCAGCCGGACGGATCTCCATCTCAGGCGGCCCCCTTCATGGCGTACTGCAGGCGCTGCAGCTTGGACTTGATCGAGTTGTCGTAGAGGCGCGAGCCGATCCGCACGATCAGCCCGCCCAGGATCGCGCGGTCCACCGTCTCGGAGAGCTTCACGCCCGAGAATCCGGCCTCCGTCAGCCGCGCCGCGATCTGCGCGCGCTGCGTGTCGGTCAGCGGGAAGGCGGTCGTCACATGCGCGACCTGCTGGCCGCGCCGCTCGGCCAGCTTCGCGGCGAAGGCCGCGGCGATGGCCGGCAGCGCCGACAGGCGGCGGTTGGCGATCAGCACGCCGACGAAGTTGCGGATTTCCACCCCCGCGCCCGCCTTCTCCAGCAGCGCGAAAAGGGCGCGCTTCTGATCGGCGGCGGAGAGGCGGGGATCGCCCACGAAGGCGCGGAAGGCCGCGTCGTCGCGATACAGCGCGAACAGCGCCTCCAGATCGGCGGCGATGCGGTCCAGCGCGCCGGGGTCGGCCTGGCGCTTGTCGTCGGCGAGCGCGAGCAGCGCGAGCGCGTAGCGCTCGGCCACGCCGCCGCCCGCGGGCGCGTCGGCGCGGGGCGCGTCTGGGGAAATGGTCTCGGCGGCCACGGGTGGGTCCGGTCCTGTTCCTGAAGCGCCGGAAGGGCCCTCCCCTTGCGGCGGGCGCGCCTTAACACAGGCCTTGCTGCACGGCAACCAAGCCTGCGCCTGCTTCAGCGCGCTTTTCGGATCACCTCCATCAGCCGCCGCAGCACCTCGGCCACGCCGGCGCCCGTGGCGCCGGAGGCGAGCATGACCGGCGCGCCGCAGGCGCGCTCCAGCGCCCTGCGCCGGCTGGCGATGGCCTGGGGCGTCATCGCGTCCGTCTTGTTGAGCACGACCACCTCGGGCTTCTCCTCCAGCCCCGCCCCGTACTCCGCCAACTCGCGGCGGATCAGGCGATAGGCGCGGCCCGGGTCCGGCTGGCTGCCGTCCACCAGGTGCAGCAGCACCCGGCAGCGCTCGATATGGCCGAGGAAGCGCGTGCCGAGTCCCGCGCCCTCGGAGGCGCCCTCGATCAGGCCGGGGATGTCGGCCAGCACGAACTCCTCGCTGGCGCTCAGCCGCACCACGCCGAGCTGGGGATGCAGGGTGGTGAAGGGGTAGTCCGCGATCTTCGGCCGCGCGGCCGAGACGGCGGCGAGGAAGGTGGATTTCCCGGCATTGGGCAGCCCCACTAGCCCGGCATCGGCCATGAGCTTCAGGCGCAGCCAGATCCAGCGCTCCTCGCCCGGCCAGCCCTTGTCGGCCCTGCGCGGCGCCCGATTCGTGCTCGACTTGTAGTGCGCGTTGCCGAAGCCGCCATCGCCCCCCTTGCAAAGCAGCACGCGCTTGCCCGGCGCGTCGAGGTCCGCGATCAGGGTCTGCTTGTCCTCGTCGAGGATCTGCGTGCCCACGGGCACCTTCAGCACCACATCCGGCGCATTGGCCCCGGTGCGGTCGCTGCCCGCGCCGTTGCCGCCTTTCCGGGCCCGGAAATGCTGCGTGTAGCGATAGTCGATCAGGGTGTTCAGCCCCTCCACCGCCTCGGCCCACACATCGCCGCCGCGGCCGCCATTGCCGCCATCGGGGCCGCCGAACTCGATGAACTTCTCGCGCCGGAAGGCCACGACGCCGTCGCCGCCATCGCCCGAGCGCACATAGACCTTGGCTTCGTCGAGGAATTTCATTGTCTGTGCCGCCGCGCGGGTAGCCGCCACGCCAACCCTACCCGCGCGGCGGCAAAGGGGGGATTGGCCCCCCCCCCCCCACCCCGAAGCGCGGGAGGGAATC
>JBKBSR010000432.1:0-2146 GCA_046291055.1 Roseococcus sp. | reverse complement strand
GGGGCTGTCCACCCTCGGCCGGCTTGCGGGCGGGGTGGCGAATGACTTCAACAACCTGCTCGGCATCAGCCTCGGCGCTGTGGTGGCGCTGCCCCCCCTCGCGCCCGGCGAGGCGGCGCAGGAGGAACTCTCCGCCATCGAGGCCGCGGCCGGGCGGGGCGCGGCGCTGGTGCGCCAGATGCTGGCCTTCGCGCGCCAGCAGGTGCTCGCGCCGCGGCGGGTGGCGCTGAACGAGACGGTGCGCGAGGCGCTGGCGCTGCTGCCCCGCCTGCTCGGCCCCGGCATCGCGATCGAGACCGCGTTGGAGGAGCCCGCGCGCCATGTGCGGGTGGACCCCAGCGAGTGGTCGCGCGTCATCATCAACCTCGCGGTCAATGCGCGCGAGGCGATGGGCGGGCGGGGCCGGCTGCGCCTGTCCACTGGCCGCGCCCTGCTGCTCGGCGGCGAGCCGGAGGGCCAGGGCCTGCCGCCGGGCCGTTACGTGACGCTCGAGGTGGCCGATGACGGCCCCGGCATCCCGCCCGAGATCCGCGAGCGCATCTTCGAGCCCTTCTTCACGACGCGGCTGGAGCAGGGGGGCACGGGGCTCGGCCTCGCCACGGTGCAGGGCATCGTCGGGCAGTTCGGCGGGCGGATTTCGGTGCGCTGCCCGCCCGAGGGCGGCACGGTCTTCCGCATCCTGCTGCCGCGCGACGAGGCGGCGGAGGCGCCCGCGCCCCCGCCCGCCCCCGCGCCCCCCGCCGCCGCCGAGGCGCCTCCCGGCCCCTTGCTGCTGGTGGACGACGAGCCGCTGCTGCTGCGTGTGGCGGCGCTGGCGCTGCGCCAGGCGGGGCATGAGGTGATCGCCTGCGCCGAGGCCGAGGAGGCGCTGGAGCGGCTGCAGGAGGGGCTGCGCCCCGCCCTGCTGGTCAGCGACGTGGCCATGCCCGGCCTCGACGGGCTCGGCCTCGCCCGCGCGGCGCGGGATGTCATCCCCGGCCTGCCCGTGCTGCTGCTCTCGGGCTATTCGGCCGCCACGGCGGCGGGCGAGCCGGCGCGCGAAGGCTTCCGCTTCCTCGCCAAGCCCTTCGCGCCCGAGGGGCTCTGCGCCGCCGTGGCCGAGGCTCTGGCCCGGCGCTGACGCGCGCGGGCGGGGGGCGCGCTTGCGACTCAACCCACGGTGGCACATAGTAAAGACGCAACACGCCGAAGGGTTCCAGGATGGAAAAAGGAAAGGCGCTCGAGGCCGCGCTCAGCCAGATCGAGCGCGCCTTCGGCAAGGGCTCCATCATGCGGATGGGGGCCAAGAGCCAGATCGAGGACATCGAGGTCATCTCCACCGGCTCCCTCGGCCTCGATCTTGCGCTCGGCATCGGCGGCCTGCCCAAGGGCCGGATCGTCGAGATCTACGGCCCCGAATCCTCCGGCAAGACCACGCTCGCGCTGCACGTGATCGCGGAAGCCCAGAAGAAGGGCGGCACCTGCGCCTTCATCGACGCCGAGCACGCGCTCGATCCGGGCTACGCCCGCAAGCTGGGCGTGGATGTGGACAACCTCCTCATCTCCCAGCCCGACGCGGGCGAACAGGCGCTCGAGATCGCCGACACGCTGGTGCGCTCGGGCGCCATCGACGTGCTGGTGGTGGACAGCGTGGCCGCTCTGGTGCCCAAGGCGGAGCTGGAGGGCGAGATGGGCGATTCCCATGTCGGCCTGCACGCGCGCCTCATGTCCCAGGCGCTGCGCAAGCTGACGGGCACCGTCTCGCGCTCCAACTGCCTGCTGATCTTCCTCAACCAGATCCGCCTCAAGATCGGCGTGATGTTCGGCAATCCGGAGACGACGACGGGCGGCAACGCACTGAAGTTCTACGCCTCGGTGCGCATGGAGATCCGCCGCGTCGGCTCCATCAAGGAGCGCGAGGACACCATCGGCAACCAGACGCGCGTGAAGGTGGTGAAGAACAAGATGGCGCCGCCCTTCCGGCAGGTGGAGTTCGACATCCTCTACGGCGAGGGCATCTCCAAGGTGGGCGAGCTGATCGACCTGGGCGTGAAGGCGGGCGTGGTCGAGAAGTCGGGCGCCTGGTTCTCCTGCGACGGGACGCGCATCGGCCAGGGGCGCGAGAACGCGAAGCAGTTCCTGCGCGACAACCCCGCCATGGCCGAGA
>JBKBSR010000073.1:0-11174 GCA_046291055.1 Roseococcus sp. | reverse complement strand
CTGCTGCATGTCCCGATCAGCCTCGCGCAGGAGACGGCCCTCGACCCCGCGCTGAAGCGCCGCCTCGCCTTCGCGCAGGAGAAGCTGCGCGAGGTCGCCGCCCTGGCCCGCGGCCTCGACGAGGGGGAGGGGGCCATCGCCGCCGCGCTCGAGGAGAGCGACCGCGCCCTCGCCGAGGCGCGGGCCGATGCGCGGCTCTCCGATCCGGCGGTGGCGGCGCGCCTGGCCGCCCTCGGGCCGGAGATGGAACGCCGCCGCAGCCCCTATCCCGTGCGCGCCCGGGCGCAGGCCGCCCGGCTGGGGCTGCCGAAGCTTCCTGTCACCGCCATCGGCTCCTGGCCGCAGACGGCCGAGGTGCGCGCCCTGCGCGCCCGCCTCGCGCGCGGCGACATCAGCCGGGAGGCGCATGACGCCGAGATCGAGCGTCTGACCGCGGAGGCCGTCCGCTGGCAGGAGGAGATCGGCGTGGACGTGCCGGTGCACGGCGAATTCGAGCGCAACGACATGGTGAAGTATTTCGGCGAGCAGCTTGCCGGCTTCGCCTTCACGAGGCACGGCTGGGTGCAGAGCTACGGCAGCCGATGCGTCGCCCCGCCCATCATCTGGGCCGACGTCTCCCGCCCCGCGCCGATGACCGTCCGCTGGGCGGCCTACGCCCAGTCGCTCACGGACAAGCCCATGAAAGGCATGCTCACGGGGCCCGTGACCATGCTGCAATGGTCCTTCGCGCGGACCGACATTCCCCGCGAGACCATCTGCCGGCAAATCGCGCTGGCCATCCGCGACGAGGTGATGGACCTGGAGGCGGCGGGGATCCCGATCATCCAGATCGACGAGCCGGCCTTCCGCGAGGGGCTGCCGCTGCGCGCGGCGGAGCGCGCCGACTACCTGCGCTGGGCGGTGGCCTGCTTCCGGCTCGCCGCCTGCGGCGTGCGCGACGAGACGCAGATCCACACCCACATGTGCTACTCGGAGTTCAACGACATCATCGCGCACATCGCGGCGATGGACGCGGACGTGATCTCGATCGAGACGGCACGCAGTCGGATGGAGCTGCTCGCCGCCTTCGAGGCCTTCGACTATCCGAACGAGATCGGGCCCGGCCTGTGGGACATCCACTCCCCGCGCCCGCCCTCGGAGGAGGAGATGGGGGCGCTGCTGCGCCAGGCCGCCGGCCGCATCCCGGCGGAGAGGCTCTGGGTCAACCCCGACTGCGGCTGCAAGACCCGCGGCTGGGGCGAGGTGAAGCCCGCCATGGCGCGGCTGGTCGCGGCCGCTCGCCGGCTGCGCGCCGAGCTGGCCTGAGGCCCGGAAGGCGGGGGTGGGGGGGCGGGAGACCGCCCCCCTCAGCGCGGGAAGCGCAGCGAGAGCCCCTGCCGCCGCCAGGCCTCCTCCATCGCCTCCATGTCGAAGTTGCCCGAGGGGTTGGCCCGGCGCGGCGCGTCCTTCAGCCCGGGCTCGCGCTGGATCCGCCAGAGGCGCAGCAGCCGCGAGAGCTCGGTCAGCGGCTCGCGGTGGTCGTCCACGCGCAGGTCGAGATCCGGGAAATCCTCGGTGGTGATGATCTGCAGCGCGGCGGATTGCCGCCCCCGCCGGTCGCCGCCCGCGGCCTCGCCCGCCTCCAGCGCGGCGAGCAGCCGCTCGGGCAGAGGCAGCTCGTCGCGCGCCAGGAAGGCGGCCATGGTGTCGGCCACCACCGCCTCGCTGGCCAGCATGTTGCCCGCGACGGACCAGCCCTGGCCGCTGATCCCGCCCGCCCAGGGCACGCAGTTCGCCCCGGTCCAGACGGCGGAGCGGCCGTGCGCGTCCACCGCGTGCACCTGGCGCAACCCCTTGCCCTCGTCGCCGACCAGCGCGCCCTCGATGGCGGCGGCGGGGTGCAGGCCCCGCGCCATGCCGTCCAGCACGGCGGGGCCGAGATAGCGGTTGGTGATGGACTGGGTGGAGACGGCCCCG
The DNA here is from genome assembly GCA_046291055.1 of Roseococcus sp. Lineage (GTDB taxonomy): Bacteria > Pseudomonadota > Alphaproteobacteria > Acetobacterales > Acetobacteraceae > Roseococcus. Next base: position 9,218 of record JBKBSR010000073.1, on the reverse strand, counting down.
ACCCCCCGCCGCAGGAAGGGGCAGGAGGCGCCCACCGCCAGGTTGCAGGTGGTGATCGCCAGTCCGAAGCCCTGGCTCTGCGGGTCGTGGACGATCAGCGACCAGGTCATGCGGCGTTCTCCTCTGAACCTGCAGTATAGGCCCCGGCAACGGCGCGGGAAGAGACGGCCGCTCCATGCGATGGACAAGCCCGCCGCGCCGTGCATCCCTTCGCCGCAACCGGAGGAGACGCCCATGACCCTGCTCTCGCGCCGCCAGGCGCTCGCCGCCCCGCTGCTCGGCGCGCCTCTGCTCGCCGCCCCCGCCCTGGCCCAGACGGGCTGGCCCGACCGGCCCATCCGCCTCGTCGTGCCTTTCGGGGCGGGGGGCGCGATCGACACGCTCTCGCGCACCGTGGCGGCGCGCTTCGCGGAGTTCGCCAACGGTCATGCGCTGGTGGTGGAGAACCGGCCCGGCGCGGGCGGGACCATCGCCGGCGCCTTCGCCGCGCAGCAGCGGCCGGACGGGCTGACCCTGATGATGGCCGACATCGGCGCCAACGCCATCGGCAAGGAGCTGAACCCGAACCTGCCCTATGATCCGATGACGGCCTTCACCCCCGTCATCCACCTGGTGCGGCTGCCCGCGGTGCTGATCGCCCACCCCGCCGTGCGCGAGCAGACCCTGCCCGCCATCATCGAGGCGGCGCGCGCCCGGCCCGACGGCTTCGTCTTCTCCTCGGCGGGCAACGGCAACGGTTCGCACCTGTTCATGGAGCTGTTCCTGCGCCGCGCGGGCATCCGCATGACGCATGTGCCCTACCGCTCTGGCGCGGAGATGGTGACCGCCCTGGTGCGCGCCGATGTGCAGTTCGGCTTCCCCACCGTCTCCTCGGCGCTGGCGATGATCCGCGACGGGCGGGCGCGGGCGGTGGCGGTGGGCACGGCGGGCGGCACGCCGCTGCTGCCGGGCGTGCCGACCATAGACACCGTGCTGCCCGGCTTCGACGTGGCCGTGTGGCACGGAATCGTGGGGCCGGCCGGCATGGAGCCCCCCCTGGTGCAGCGGATCAACGAGGTGTTCGCCCGCATCATCGCCCTGCCCGAGGTGCAGCAGCGCATCTTCGAGACCCAGGCGGGTCGGGTGGTGGGCGGCAGCCCGGCCGATTTCGCCGCGCATATCCGCCGCGAGTTCGAGACCTGGGCGCCCATCATCCGCGAGGGCAACATCCGCGCCGACTGAAGCCGGCCGGCCAGGGCGGCGCGGGCAGGGGTGGGCAAGGCGCGCGCGCCGCGCTTGACTGGCGCGCATGAGCGCCCCGCCCGCCACGCCCCGCCCCGCCGCCACCCTGCTGCTGCTGCGCGACGGTCCGCGCGGCCTCGAGGTGCTGATGGTGGCCCGCGCGCGCGAGGTGGACTTCGCCTCCGGCGCGCTGGTCTTTCCCGGCGGCCGCGTCGACCCCGAGGACCACGCCCTGGCCGACCCCGCCGACCCGCTCGGCCCTTTTCGCATCGCCGCGCTGCGCGAGGCCTGGGAGGAATGCGGCCTGCTGCTGGCCCGCCCCGGCCGCGCGGAGGGGGAGGGGGCCTTCGCCCGGCACCTGGCCGCGCGCGGCCTCGCGCCCGATACGGGGGCGCTGGTGCGCTTCGCCCACTGGATCACGCCCGCGCACAGCCCGAAGCGGTTCGACACCCATTTCTTCCTCGCCCGCGCCCCGGAGGGCCAGGACCCCGTTCATGACGGGCGCGAGGCCACGGAGGCGATCTTCCTGCCCCCCGCCCAGGCCGTGGCGGAGGCCGAGGCGGGGCTGAGGACGCTGGTCTTCGCCACCCGGCTGAACCTGCTGCGCCTCGCGCGCCACGCCAGCGTGGCCGAGGCCATGGCGGAAGCGGAGAGAAATCCTATCGTCACGGTCTGCCCCGAGCCGATCCCCGACGCCGAGGGCAATGTGATGCTGCGCATCCCCGAGGCCGCGGGCTATGGCGGCAGCCTGTTCCCCGCCAAGGACCGCCCGGCCATGGGCGGGCGCTGGCCGGGCCAGAAAGGATAGGGGGCGCTACAGCCCGCGGGCCTTCGCCGCCTGCCAGGCCTGTTCCATCTCCTCGAGCGTCGCGTCCTGCGGGGCCTTGCCCTGGGCGGCGAGCGCGGCCTCCACCGCGCGGAAGCGCCGCTCGAACTTCGCATTGGCCGCGGCGAGCGCCGCCTCCGGATCGAGATCGAGCTTGCGCGCGAGGTTGGCCAGAACGAAGAGCAGGTCGCCCAGCTCGTCCCGCAGCCGGGCGGGGTCGGCGGCGGGGAGTTCGCGGCGCAGCTCCTCCGCCTCCTCGGCGAGCTTGTCGAGCACCGCCGCCGCGTCCGGCCAGTCGAAGCCGACGCGCGCGGCGCGCCGCGTGAGCTTCACGGCGCGGGTGAGGGCGGGCAGATGCGCCGCCACCCCGGCGAGCGCGCCCGTCTCGGCCCGCGCCGCGCGCTCGGCGGCCTTCATGGCCTCCCAGGCCTCGCTCTGCGCCTCGGCCGAGGCGATCTCGGCCGCGCCGAACACATGCGGGTGGCGGCGGATCATCTTGGCGGTGATGGATTGCGCCACCTCGGCGAAGCCGAACCAGCCGCGCTCCTCGGCCATGCGGGCGTGGTAGGCGACCTGGAGCAGAAGATCGCCCAGTTCCTCGCGCAGCTCCGCAGGGTCGGGGCCGCGGCGGATGGCCTCCGCCACCTCATGGGCTTCCTCGACCGTATAGGGCGCGATGGAGGCGAAATCCTGCGCCACATCCCAGGGGCAGCCGGCGGCGGGGTCGCGCAGCCGGGCCATGACGGCGAGCAGGGCGAGGGTGGCGGCGGCGGCGTCGGGGGGCGCGTGGGTCATGGGGGCGGTGTGGCGCGCGGGCGGCGGGCTGTCCACAGGGGGCGAAGTCGCATAATCAATATTATGGAAAAATTTTCGCCTGGGGATAACCCGGGGACAACTCAGCCGGGCGCCTCCAGCACCATCCCGTCGAAGCTGGGCTCCACCCCCTCGGGCAGCTCTGCGCCCAGCCGCGCCGCGTCGAGCTGGTTGCCCATATGCGTCAGCACCATGCGGCGCGGGCGGAAGCGCCCGCGCCAAGCCAGCACCGTGGCGAGATCGGCGTGCACCGGGTGCGGCGCGGGCTGGAAACAGCCCACCACCCAGGTGTCGAGCCCCTCGAGGAAACCCTCGCTCTCGGGCGGAAACGCCGCGACATCGGTGCTGTAGGCGAAGCCGCCGATGCGCAGGCCCAGCGTGCGCATCACCCGGTGGTCCTGCGCGAAGACGCGGCCCGCGAGGCCCGGCAGCGTCAGCGCGTCGCCGGGGGCGAGTTCATGCACCTCGAAGGCCGGGCGGTAGAAGCCGCGCGTGGGCGGCAGGAAGCAGTAGTCGAAGCGCCGGCGCAGCTCGGCCAGTGTCGGGCCGTCGGCGAAGAGCGGCAGCGCCCGGCCCATGGCGCGGTTCACCGCGCGCATGTCGTCCAGCCCGGCGATGTGGTCGGCATGGGCGTGGGTGATCAGCAGGCCATGGATCTCGGCCGTGCCGGCGGCCAGGAGCTGTTCGCGCACATCGGGGCCGGCGTCCACCAGCAGCCGCGTGCCGGCGGGGCTTTCGATCAGGGCCGAGGTCCGCAACCTGCGGTTGCGGGGGTTGCTGGGGTCACAGGCGCCCCAGCCGTCATGCAGCCCCGGCACCCCCTGCGAGGGCCCGGTGCCGAGCAGCCGCACGCGCAGCCGGGGGCCCTGCCCGCTCACGCCGCCTTGGTGAAGAGGCGGTGGAAGTTGGCCGTGGTGAGCGCGGCCAGCGCCTCCAGGCTCATCCCCCGCGCCTCGGCCAGCACCCGGGCGGTGTGGGCGGTGTAGGCGGGCTCGCAGCGCTTGCCGCGCAGCGGCACGGGGGCGAGGTAGGGCGCATCCGTCTCCACCAGCAGCCGGTCCTCGGGCAGCCGGGCGGCCAGCGCGCGCAGCGCCTCGGATTTCGGGAAGGTCAGGATGCCGGAGAAGGAGATGTAGCCCCCCATCTCCACCGCCTTTTTCGCGAGTTCCGGCGAGGAGCTGAAGCAGTGCATCAGGAAGCGGAATTCCCCCCCTGCCCGCTCCTCCTCCAGGATGCGCGCCACGTCCTGGTCCGCGTCCCGGGCGTGGATGCACATGGGCAGGCCGGTGGCGCGGGCGGCGCGCAGGTGGCGGCGGAACCCCTCCTGCTGCACAGCGCGCGGCGCCTTGTCGTAGAAATAGTCGAGCCCGCTCTCGCCGATGCCGATCACCCGCGGATGATCGGCCAGCGCCACCAGCTCCTCCACCGTGGGCATGGGGCCTTCGGCGGCGCGGTGGGGATGCACGCCCACCGTAGCCCAGACCTCGGGGAAACGCTCGGCCAGCGCCTTCACCGCCGCGGCCTGCGGCACGCTGGTGCCGATCGTCACCATGCGCCCCACACCGGCGGCCACGGCGCGGGCGATCACGGCCTCGATCTCCGCCTCGCTGAAATAGTCGAGGTGGCAGTGGGAATCTATGATCATCAGTGCTCTATGCCGGGTTCTGCATCTTCTGGAAGAGCGGCGCGGGCGGCGGCAGCACCACCCCGCCGGGCAGCGGCGTGGCCAGCGCGGCCAGGCTGCGCGCGCCCTCGGGCACTCCGAGCTGATCGAGCATCCGCGCCATGGTCCCGGGCATGACGGGCTGCAGCAGCGTGGCGAAGACGCGCAGCGCGTCATGCAGCTCGCGCAGCACCAGGGCCATGCGGGCGGGGTCCGTCTTCTTCAGCGCCCAGGGCGCCTCGCGGGTGATGTGGGCGTTGGCCTCGCGCACCGCCTCGAAGACGGCCTCCAGCGCCGCGTGGAACTCCAGCCTGTCCAGGCGCTCGCCCACCCGCTGCGGCAGGGGGGCGACGAAGCCGGCATGGAAGGCCGCGCCCGCCTCGGTCGCGCCCGGCGGGGGCAGCAGCCCCGCGCAGTTGCGCTGGATCAGCGAGAGGGTGCGGTTGGCGAGGTTGCCCAGCGCGTCCGCCAGCTCTCCGTTCAGCCGGTTGATCAGGGCGTTGCGGGAGAAGTCTCCGTCCTGGCCGAAAGGCACCTCGCGCAGCAGGAAGTAGCGGACGGGGTCGAGCCCGAACTCCGCCACCAGCGCCACCGGGTCGATGACATTGCCGAGCGACTTGCTGATCTTCTGCCCCTCATTGGTCCACCAGCCATGGGCGAAGATGCGCGAGGGCGGGTTGAGCCCCGCCGCCATCAGGAAGGCCGGCCAGTAGATGGCGTGGAAGCGCAGGATGTCCTTGCCCACCAGGTGCAGCCGCTCGGCCGACTGCCAGAAGCGCCAGAGCTCCGCCTTTTCATCGGGATAGCCCAGCGCGGTGATGTAGTTCGTCAGCGCATCCAGCCAGACATACATCACATGCGCCGCATCCCCCGGCACCGGCACGCCCCAGCGGAAGGAGGTGCGGGAGATGGAGAGGTCATGCAGCCCGGCCTTCACGAAAGCAATGACTTCGTTGCGCCGGCTGACAGGCTGGATGAAGTCCGGGTGCTGTTCGTAGAAATCCAGCAGCTTCCCGGCCCAGGCCGAAAGGCGGAAGAAGTAGGAGGGCTCCTTCACCCAGGCGACCGGCGCGCCCGAGGGGGCGTATTTCACGCCGTCGCGCTCGGTCAGCTCGTCGGGGCCGTAGAAGGCCTCGTCGCGCACCGCGTACCACCCCTCATAGGCGCCGAGATAGATCTGCCCGCGCGCTTCCAGCGCCTTCCACAGCGCCTGGCAGGCGGCGCGGTGGCGCGGCTCGGTGGTGCGGATGAAGCCGTCGTTGGACAGGCCCATGGTGGCGGTGAGGTCGCGGAAGGCCTGGCTGACGCGGTCCGTGAAGGCCTGAGGCTCCTCGCCGGCCTCCTGGGCGGCGCGCTCCACCTTCTGGCCGTGCTCGTCCGTGCCGGTGAGGAAATACACCTCCCGCCCCGCGAGCCTGTTCCAGCGCGCCAGCACATCGGCGGCGAGGCTCGTGTAGGCGTGGCCGATATGGGGCCGATCGTTCACGTAGTAGATCGGCGTGGTGATGTAGAGGGGCGGCCGGCTCATGCGGCCTTTCTGGGCCGGCCTCAGCCGCCCCGCAAGGTGGCGAGCGCGGCGATCACCACCTGGCGGCGGTCCAGCGAGAGGCGCTCGGCCTCCATGGCCATGCGCCGGATGGCGAGGGCGGTCTCCGCCCAGTCGGCGAGCGGGCGGCGCGCGACCCAGCCCGGCCCCCCCTGCCCCGCCGCCGCGGCGCGCACCCCGGATTCGACGGCGCGGGCCAGCAGGTCGAAGAAGGCGGCGAAGGCGGCCCCGGCCTCGCGGCCGGCGAGGCGGTCGGCCAGGGCATGGGCGTCCTCGGGCCCGGCCCCGGATTCCAGCAGCCGATCGGCGAGGCGGGCGAGCTCGATTCCCTCGGCGGCCATGAGCTCGAGCGCCCGGCCGGGCGAGCCGCCGGCGAGCGGCGCCAGCGCGCCCGCGCCCGGCTGCCATGAGTCCAGCAGGGAGGCGAGGATTTCGTTCGGTAGAGGAAAGAACTCCAGCCTACGACAGCGCGAGCGGATCGTCGGCAGCAGGCGCCCCGGCGCGTGGGACACAAGAATGATGACTGTCCTAGGCGGCGGTTCCTCGAGCGTCTTGAGCAGCGTGTTGGCCGCGGGCGCCTCCATCGCCTCCGCCTCGTCCAGGATCACGCAGCGCCAGCCGCCCTCGGCCGAGGTCAGCGCCAGGAACTGCCGCGCCGCGCGCACCTCCTCCACCTTGATGGTGCGCCGCTTCCCCGCCTCCTCGTCGGGCGCCAGCACCAGAAGATCGGGGTGCGCCCCGGCCGCCACCCGCCGCACCACGGGCGAGCCGGGCGGCAGCCACAGCGGCCCCTCGCCGGCCGGGGCGCGCGGCTGGCCCGAGAGCAGCCAGGCGGCGAAGCGGAACGCCGCGCTCGCCTTGCCGACGCCGCGCGGGCCGCAGAACAGCCAGCCATGATGCAGCCGGCCCGAGAGGGCGGCCGCCTCGAGCGTGCGCAGCGCTTCCTCCTGGCCCAGCAGCGGCGGCGCCTCGCGCGGCTCCGGCGGCATCACGGCGCGCCGAGCCGCGCCCGGCAGGCCGAGAGCGCGGCGGCGGTCACCGCCGCCTCCGGGGCGGCCGCGTCCAGCACCGCGAAGCGGCCGGGCTCGGCCGCCGCCTGGGCGAGGAAGGCCGCGCGCACCCGCGCATGGAAGCCCGCCCCCAGCGCCTCGTAGCGGTTCGCCTCGCCGCGCGTCGCGGCGCGCTGGAGCCCCTGCTCCACCGGCAGGTCGAACAGCAGCGTGAGATCGGGCGCCACGCCGGGCAGCAGCGCGGCGCGCAGCCCCTCCCAGGCGGCGCGCGGCGCGCCCTGCCCGCCCACCTGGTAGGCGAGGGTGGAGTCGAAGAAGCGGTCGCACACCACCCAGACGCCGGCCTCCAGGGCAGGGGCGATGCTGCGCGCCCAGTGCTCGCGCCGGGCGGCGAAGTGCAGCGCCATCTCGGCCAGCGCATCCCAGGGGCGGGAGAGCAGCAGGCCGCGCAGCGCCTCGGCCCCCGGGCTGCCGCCCGGCTCGCGCGTGCAGAGCACGGGAATCCCGGCCTCGGCGAGCGCGGCCGAGAGCCGCCGCGCCTGGGTGGATTTTCCCGCCCCCTCCCCGCCCTCGAGGGTGAGGAAGCGCCCCCTCACGTCCCGCCGCCGAGCAGGCTGCGCGCCACCGCGGGGATGCGCGCGAAGAGGCCGAGCCGCTCCACATCCGCCCCCGCATAGAGGGGGATGGTCATCGGCGGCACGCCCCGCCCCGAGACCTCGAGCCGCCCCATCTCCTGCCCGCGCAGCACGGGGGCGGTGACGGGCGCCTCGTAGCGCAGCCGCACCTCCAGCCGCTCGCGCCAGCCGCGCGGCAGGGTGGCCACCACCTCCTGCCCGACCACGAGCGGCACGCGCGCGCGCTCGCCCAGGTGCACCGGCGCCTCCTCCACCGTGTCGGCGGCGCGGAAGAGCACGACGTTGTCGAACTCGCGGAAGCCCCATTCCATCAGCCGCTCGCTCTCCTCGGCGCGGGCGCGCATCGAGGGCAGCCCGCCCAGCACCAGGATCAGCCGCCGCTCGCCGCGCCGCGCGCTGGCGGTCAGGCCGAAGCCCGCCTCCTCCGTATGGCCGGTCTTGAGCCCGTCCGCGCCCGGGAAGCGGCCGAGGATCAGGGGGTTGCGGTTCTCCTGCGTGATGTTGTTCCAGCGGAAGCTGCGCTCGCTGTAGAAGCGGTAGAATTCCGGGAAATCCGTGATGATGCGCCGCGCGAGGGTGGCGAGGTCGCGCGCCGTCATGCGGTGCTCGGGGTCGGGCCAGCCGGTGGCGTTGCGGAAATGGCTGCCGGTCAGGCCCATGCCGCGCGCCGTCTGGTTCATCAGCTCCGCGAAGCCGCGCTCCGAACCCGCGATGGCCTCGGCGAAGACGATGCAGGCGTCGTTGCCCGACTGCACGATGACGCCGCGCGCCAAGTCCTCCACCGTCGGCGTCGAGCCGCGCTCGAGGAACATGCGCGAGCCGCCCATGCGCGCGGCCGTCTCCGAGACCGCGAGCGGCTGGTCGAGCCGCAGCCGCCCGCGCCGGAGCTGCTCGAAGACGACATACATCGTCATCAGCTTCGACATGGAGGCGGGCGGCATGGAGGTGTCGGCCGCCTTCTCGAGCAGCGTCGCCCCGGTCTCGAAATCCACCATCAGCACGTGGCGCGCCTGGGCCTCCACCGGGCCCAGGGGGGATTGCGCGGGCGCGCTGGCCGGCGCGGGGGCCGGGCGGGGCGCGGGGCGCGGGGCCTGGGGCGCGCGCTGCGACTGTGCGGCGGCCGGGCCGGCGAGGCCCGCGAGGGCGGCGGCGCCGAGCAGGGCGCGGCGGGGCGAGAGGCTCATGGCGCGCAGATAGGCCCCGCCCTCACTCCACGACAAGGCGCAGCTCCGGCAGGCCGGCCGCCACGGCGCGGGCGAAGGCGGCGTCCGCCTCGGCGAGGCTCCCATAGGGCCCGGCGCGCACCACGAACTGCTGCTGCCGCCCGCGCGGGCCGAGCGGTTCCGCCCGCGCGCCGGGGATGCGCGCGGCCTCGCGCTCGGCCAGGTCGCGGCGGAAATAGCGGCCCGCCTCCAGCCGGATCCGGCCCGGGGCGGGGGCGCCCTGCTCCACCGTCTCGGGCAGGCGCTCGGGCGGGGGGATCAAGGCGCGTTCGGCCGGCGCG
>JBKBSR010000072.1:0-11233 GCA_046291055.1 Roseococcus sp. | reverse complement strand
ATCAGCGTGACAGTGAGGATGATCAGCACCAGCAGCGCCGCCACGTCGTTGTAGTAGAATTTCCGCACCGCCTCGACGAGGTCCTGCCCGATGCCGCCCGCGCCGACGAAGCCCAGCACGGCGGCGCCGCGCACATTCACCTCGAAGCGCAGCAGGGCGTAGCTCAGGAAGCCCGGCAGCACCTGCGGCACCACGGCGAAGCGCGCCATCTGCGTCCAGGAGGCGCCGGCGGCGGTGGCGCCCTCGACGGGCTTCATGTCGATGTTCTCCACCACCTCGGAGAAGAGCTTCCCCTGCGCGCCGAGCGAGTGGATGGCGATGGCCAGCACCCCCGCGAGCGGCCCCAGCCCGAAGGCGATGACGAAGATCAGCGCGAAGACGATCTCCGGCACGGTGCGGCAGAACTCGAGGCCGCGCTTCACCACCCAGCGCAGCGCAGCGGAAGGGACGATGTTGGCCGCGGAAAGCAGGCCGAAGACGAAGCCGCCAAGGCATCCGAGGAGCGTGCCCACATAGGCCATCAGCAGCGTGTCGCCGAGCTGCGGCAGCCAGCGATGCAGGCCCCAGAACCACTCGGCCGGGTCCATCCAGACCCATTGACCGGCGCGCTCGCCCCCCTCCAGCGTGAGGATGCGGCCGAAATAGCCGAAGAACTCGCCGCCGCGCGCCCACAGCACGGCGGGCTTCACCTCCGCCACCCAGGCGGCCAGCAGCGCGAGCGCGAGCACCGCGAGGACGGAGAACAGCAGGCGCCGCCGCTCCGCCGCGCGCACGGCGGCATAGCCGGCGCGGAGCGGTTCGAGCCGCTCCGCCGGCAGGCGGGGCAGGGCGGCGGCGGGCTGGGTCATCGCGCGCTCAGCTCCGCTGGCGGCGCAGGCCGTCCACGAAGCGGTTCAGCTCGATCATGTGGGCGAAGGTATCGTTGTTGCACGGCGCCCAGCCGCGGGACTGGCCGTCAGTGACGCGCTGGAAGGCCTCGGGGTCGCGCTGCGGCATCTCGAACATGGCGGTGCGGATCGCGGCCTTGAGATCCTCGGGCAGCGCGCGGAGATAGGCGTGCGGCGAGTTCACGATCTGCTCGGAGCGGAAGACGATGCGGAAATCGTCGTAGCGCGCCATGCCGCGGCGCTCCATGCGGCGCAGGTTGCTCTCCTGCTCGTCGTTCCACCAGTTGGCGGCCACGTCCACCGTGCCCTGCTGCAGCGCGATCACCGCGTTCTCGTGGCTGCCGGTATAGACGACGCGGCCGAAGAACTGCTCGGGCACGATGCCCTGCCGATGCAGGGTGAAGCGCGGCACCATGTTCCCCGAGGCGGAGTTGGGGTCCACGAGGCCGAGGTTGCGCCCCCGCAGATCCTGCAGGTTCTGGAAGGGCGAGTTGGCGCGCACGTAGAACACGGAATAGTAGCCGAGCGAGCCGTCGCGGTTGATGTCGTAGGCGAAGGCCTCGAGCGGCGCGCCCGTCATCAGCGCGCGCGCGAAGGCGGCGGGGCCGAAGAAGGCGAAGTGGATGTTGCCCGCGCGCGTGCCCTCGATCACCGCGGCGTAGTCGTTGGCGATGCGCAGCGTGACCCGCACGCCGAGCTGGCGGGACATGTAGTCCACGAAGGGCGTGTAGCGCTCGGTCACGCCGCGCGCGTTCTCGGCCGGCACCACGGCGTAGACGAGCTCGGGGAAGCGCGCGCGCCAGGCGGGCGCGGCCCCCGGGGCGTTCTGCGCGGCGGCGAGGCCGGGCAGGGCCAGCGCCGGGGCGGCGCCGAGGAGGGAGCGGCGGAGCGTCATGGCAGGTTCCTTCGCGGAGGGGTCAGTTGACGTTGGCGGGCGCGTGGTCGGGCCCGGGATGGACGATGCCGGGCCCGGCATCGGCGGGGCCGAAGGCCTCGGCGGCCTCGAGGCCATAGAGCTCGTTGGCCACGGCGTCGGTCAGCGCCTCGGGCGGGCCGTCGAAGACCAGCCGGCCGGCGGAGAGGCCCACCAGCCGCTCGCAATAGCTGCGCGCGAGGTCGAGGGAGTGCAGGTTCACCAGCACGGTGATGCCGTAGCGCCGGTTGATCTCGGCCAGCGCCTCCATCACCAGCAGGGAGTTGCGCGGATCGAGCGAGGCCACCGGCTCGTCGGCCAGGATCAGCCGCGGCTCCTGCACCAGGGCGCGGCAGATGGCCACGCGCTGCTGCTGGCCGCCCGAGAGGCTCTCGGCGCGCTGGGCCGCCAGCGCGCCCATGTCGAACTGCTCGAGCGCGGAGAGGGCGATGGCCTTGTCCTCCTCCGGCCAGAGCCGCAGCAGCGAGCGCCAGAGGGCCACATGCCGCACCCGCCCCACCAGCACATTGGTCAGCACGTCGAGGCGGGGGACGAGGTTGAACTGCTGGAACACCATGGCGCATTCGCGCCGCCACTCGCGCAGCGCGTCGCCCCGCAGCGCCGTCACGTCCTGGCCCTCGAAGAGGATGCGGCCCTCGCTCGGGTCGGTCAGGCGGTTGATCATGCGCAGCAGGGTGGATTTTCCGGCCCCCGAGCGGCCGATCACGCCCACCATCTGCCCGGCGGGAATGGTCAGGCTCACCGCGTCCACGGCGGTCTTGGCGCCGAAGCGCCGCGTCAGTCCCTCGATCTGCAGCATGGTCCCCGCCCGTTCGCCGCGCGGCCCTTAGCCGCTGCCCGATGACGCGCGGATGACAGTTGCGCGAAAGCCGTGTGGCGCTTGCGCCGGCCGCCCGGGGGCGTAGCCTTGCCCGGAAGACACCGAGGAAACGTCATGCAGCGCCGCCCCCTGCTCGCCGCCCCCCTGCTGCTCGACGGCCTGCCGGCCCGCGCGCAGGACTTCCCCTCGCGCGCCGTCTCGGTCGTCTCGGGCTATGCGCCGGGCGGGGTGACGGACATCACCAGCCGCGCGGTGGCCGAGCGCATGGCGCGCGAGCTGGGCCAGCCCGTGGTGGTGGAGAACCGGGTGGGCGCGGCCACCGCCGTGGCCAACACCCATGTCGCCCAGGCGCGGCCCGACGGGCACACGCTGCTGATGGGCACCTCCACCCTCGCCATCAACCCCGCGCTGCAGCCCGGCCTGACCCCGCGCGAGCCGATGCGCGAGCTGGCGCCCATCGGCATGGTGTTCCGCACCGCCTTCGTGCTGCATGTGCATCCCGCCGTGCCGGCGCGCAGCACGGCGGAGTTCATCGCCTATTGCCGCGAGAATCCCGGGCGGGTGAACTTCGGCTCCAGCGGCGCCGGGGCGGTGAACCACCTGGCGCAGGCGCTGCTCGTGGCGCGCACCGGCATCGAGGTGGTGCATGTGCCCTTCCGCGGCGGCGCGCCCGCGCTGATCGAGCTGCGCGCCGGGCGCATCCAGGCGATGTTCAGCGCGGTGCTGGAGGCGCTGCCGGCGGTGCGCGAGGGCGCGACGCGCGGCCTCGCCATCTCGGGGCCCGGGCGCAGCCCGCTGCTGCCGGACCTTCCCCCGGTGGCCGAGACGGTGCCCGGCTTCGCGGCGGTGTTCTGGCAGGGACTCTTCGCGCCGGCCGGCACCCCTTCCCCCATCCTGGCCCGGCTCGGCGCCGCGCTGCGCGCCGCCACCGAGGACGCCGCGCTGCGCGCCCGCATGGCCGAGCAGGGGGTGGACATCGTGACCGGCGACGCCGACATGCTGCGCGAGCTTCTGGCGCGGGAGACGGCCCAGTGGGGCGAGCTGATCCGCGCCGCCAACATCCGCCCCGACTAGACGAAACCGGAGTGACGCCGATGCGCGCTTCCCTCGCCGCCTTCCTCGCCAGCCTCGTCCTCGCCGGCTGCGGCATGATCGACTCGAGCCCCGGCGCCTCGGGCTTCCCCGACACGGCGCTGGGCCCGCCCGGCTTCCGCCGCGGCGAGATGCGCACCGACGGCACCATCATCCTCGACCGCGAACTGCCGGTCCGCCCGATCCGGGTGAACTGAGCCGCGGCGGCGGTTGCGCCGCCCCTCGGCCGCGCCATACTCCCCGCCCAGAAGAACGGACAGGGGAGGACAACCATGCGCGGCCTCATGCAGGAGCACCCGCTCCTCGTCTCCTCGCTGCTGGAGCACGCGGCGAAGCACCACGCCGGCGCCAAGGTCGTCTCGGTGGACGCGGCCGGCGCGGTCACGCGCGGCGGCTGGCGCGACGTGGCGCATGACGCGAAGCGCGTGGCCCAGGCGCTGGCCCGCCGCGGCGTGGGGCGGGGCGAGCGCATCGCCACGCTGGCCTGGAACACGCGCGCGCACCTCGCGGCCTATTACGGCATCTCGGGCATGGGCGCGGTGCTGCACACGGTGAACCCGCGCCTCTTTCCCGACCAGATCGCCTACATCCTGCAGGACGCGGAGGACACGCACCTCTTCGTGGACCCCTCGGTGCTGCCCGCCGTCACCGCCATCGCCGGCCGCCTTCCCCCCTCGCTGCGCGCGGTGGTGCTGATGGGGCCGGTGGAGGATCGCCCCGCCCTGCCCGTCGAGGTGCTGGAGATGGAGGCGCTGCTCGCCGCCGAGGACGGCGCCTATGAGTGGCCCCTGCTCGACGAATACGAGGCGAGCGCGCTGTGCTACACCTCGGGCACCACAGGCATGCCCAAGGGCGTGCTCTACTCGCACCGCTCCACCGTGCTGCACGCCATGGCGGCGGTCGCGCCCGATGTCTTCGCCTTCTCGGCGCGCGACGTGGTGATGCCGGTGGTGCCGATGTTCCACGTCAACGCCTGGTCCATCCCCTATGCGAGCGCGATGGTCGGCGCCTCGCTGGTGCTGCCGGGGCCGCGGCTCGACCCCGCCTCCCTGTTCAAGCTGTTCGAGGAGGAGCGAGTCACCTTCTCCGCCGGCGTGCCCACCATCTGGACCATGCTGCTGCAGTGGCTGCGCGCCGACCCGGCCCGGCGCTTCACCCGCCCGCCGCGCCTCGTGGTCGGCGGCACGGCGCTGCCGCTGCCCGTCACCGAGGGGTTCCTGAAGGAATACGGCGTCCCCATCGTGCACGCCTGGGGCATGACGGAGATCAGCCCGCTCGGCTCCACCAATGTCCGCAAGGCCGAGAACGCCGACTGGGACGACGAGCGCTTCCTGCCCTATTCGCGCAAGCAGGGCCGCCCGCAGTTCGGCGTGGATTTCCGCGTGCGCGACGCGGAGGGCAACGAGATCCCGCATGACGGCGTGGCCTTCGGCGAGCTCGAGGTGCGCGGCCACTGGACCGCCGGCGCCTATTTCAACCGGCCCGACGACCCGGCCTTCACCGAGGATGGCTGGTTCCGCACCGGCGATGTGGTGACGGTGGACGAGCTGGGCAGCATCGAGATCGTGGATCGCGCGAAGGACGTGATCAAGTCGGGCGGCGAGTGGATCAGCTCCATCACGCTCGAGAACCTCGTGCTGGCGCATCCGGACGTGCAGCTCGCCGCCGCCATCCCGGTGCATCACCCGAAATGGGACGAGCGGCCGCTGCTGGTGGTGGTGCGCAAGCCGGGCACGGACCCCACGCCGGAAAGCATCCTCTCCGTGCTGGAGGGCAAGATCGCGAAGTGGTGGATGCCCGACGCGGTGGAGTTCGTGGACAGCCTGCCGCTGACCGCCACGGGCAAGCTGTGGAAGGCGGAGCTGAAGCGGCAGTTCAAGGACTACCGCCTGCCCGGCTGAAGGGCTCGCTGCCCGCGCGGCGCGCAACTTCCGCGCGGCGCCGCTCCATCCGGCGCGGGATGGCGCTGGACGCGGGGCGGGCGCCGGCGCTTCGATGGAGGCTCCGCAAAGGGAGAGGCTCCATGAGGTTCCCGCGCATCTGGTCGCGGTTCGGGCTCGGGCTCGGGCTCGCCGCCGCGCTGCTCGCCACCACCGCCCAGGCGCAGCAGCGCCCCGCCGAGCGCGTGCTGCGCATCGCCATGACGGCGGCCGACGTGCCCACCACCACGGGAATGCCCAACAACGGCTTCGAGGGGATGCGCTTCCTCGGCTACCCGGTCTTCGAGGGGCTGATCCTGTGGGATCTGAGCCAGGCCGACCGCCCCGCCGGGCTGCGCCCCGGCCTTGCGGAATCCTGGCGCCAGGATCCGAACGACCCGCAGACCTGGCTGTTCACGCTGCGCGAGGGCGTGCGCTTCCATGACGGCACGCCCTTCACCGCGGATGCGGTGATCTGGAACCTGGAGCGCTACTTCAACAACCAGGCGCCGCAGTTCGAGGCGCAGGGCAGCGCCATCACCCGCGCGCGCATCCCGATCATGGAGCGCTACTGGAAGGTGGACGAGCGGACGGTCGCGATGCGCACCAGCCGTGTGGCCTCCTACTTCCCCTTCATGGCGGTCTACATCCTGTTCACCAGCCCGCAGAGCTTCGAACAGGGCGGGCGCGACTGGGCGCGGGTGGCGGCACTCCCGCCCGCCGGCACCGGGCCCTTCCGCCTCTCGCGCTTCGTGCCCCGCCAGTCGGCCGAGCTCTCGCGCAACGACCAGTACTGGGACCGCACGCGCATCCCGCGGCTCGATCGCGTGGTGCTGCTGCCCATGCCCGAGGCGACGACGCGCCTCGCCGCGCTGCGCTCGGGCCAGGTGGACTGGATCGAGGTGCCGCCGCCCGACGCCATCCCCTCGCTGCGCCAGGCGGGCTTCCAGGTCACCACGGGCAGCTACCCGCATGTCTGGCCCTGGTTCTTCCAGATGGGCGGCGAGACGCCCTTCCGCGACGTGCGGGTGCGCCAGGCGCTGAACTACTGCGTGGACCGCGCGGGGCTGGTGCAGCTTCTCAACGGCACGGCGGAGCCCAGCGTGGGCTGGCTCAAGCCCAACGACCCGAACTTCGGCAACCCCCAGAACCGCTACACCTACGACCCGGCGCGCGGCCGGGCCCTGCTGGCCGAGGCGGGCTTCACCGCGCAGCGCCCCCTCAGCTTCAAGGTGATGATCTCCACCTCCGGCTCGGGCCAGATGCTGCCGCTGCCGATGAACGAGTTCCTGCAGCAGAACCTGCGCCAGGCCTGCGGCGTGAACGTCACCTTCGAGGTGACGGAGTGGAACACGCTGCTCCAGGCCACGCGCAGCCCGCCGGGCGCGCCGGTGCTCGCGGGCTCGCTGGCGCTCAATCCCTCCTCTCCCTCCTCCGACCCCTCGGTGATGGCGCGCTACTTCCTGCAGGCCTTCACGCCGCCCAACGGCTTCAACTGGCCGCAGTGGAACGACCCGCAGTTCGAGGAGGCCTTCGCCGCGCTGGAGCGCGCGACGAGCGAGGCGGAGTTCAACCGCGCCTATGCCCGCGCGCATGAGCGCATCGTGGACAACCCGCCCTGGCTGTTCATCGTGCACGACCTCAACCCGCGCGCGATGAGCCGCCGGGTGCGCGGCTTCACCTCCGTCCAGTCCTGGTTCCAGGATCTGGTGCCGGTTGATCTGCAATAGGCCGGGCCGGCGCGCGGGCGACAGGGCGTTTCCACCCGCGCGCCTTCCGTTCTAGCCTTCTCCCCGGAAGCCGGCCGCAAAGCGCCGGCCCACGGGGAGAAGAACGTCATGCTCACGCGCCGCAGCGCCCTCGCGCTCAGCCTCGCCGCGCCCGCCGCGGCCCTCGCCCAGCCCGCCTGGCGGCCCGACCGCGCCGTTCGCGTCATCGTGCCCTTCGCGCCCGGCGGCGCGACGGACGTGATCGCGCGGGTGCTCTCCGAGGCGCTTGCGCAGATTCTCGGCCACAGCGTCGTGATCGAGAACCGCGCCGGCGGGGCGGCGGGGCTCATCGGCTCCGAGGCCGTGGCGAAATCCGCGCCGGACGGACACACGCTGCTGATCCACTCCAACGCGCATGTGATCGCGCCCAGCCTGGTCGCGCGCATGCCCTATGACGTGCTGAACGATTTCGCGGCGGTGGCGCATCTGGGCGTTGTGCCGCAGGTGCTGGTGGTGAACCCGGGCGTGCCCGCGCGCACCATGACCGAGCTGCTGGGCTGGCTGCGCAGCAACTCGGGGCGGGTGAACTTCGCCTCGGCCGGCATCGGCAGCGGCAACCACCTCGCCTCGGAGGTGTTCCGCGCCGCGGTGCCGGGGGTGGAGATGGAGATGATCCAGCACCGCGGCGGCGGCCCGGCCATGCAGTCGGTGATCTCGGGGGCGGCGCACATGTGCGTGGACCCCGTCTCCTCCGCCCTGCCGCACATCCGCGCGGGCACGGTGCGCGCCATCGCGGTGGCGGGGCGCGAGCGCGCGCCCATCCTGCCCGAGCTGCCCTCGGCCGCCGAGGCCGGCCTGCCCGCCTGGGACGCGGCGGCCTGGTTCGGCGCCTTCGCCCCCGCCCGCACCCCGGCGGCCGCCATCGCCGCGCTGAACGCGGCCTTCAACGAGGCGATGGACCGGCTCTCGGCGCGGCTCGGGGAGCTCGCGGTGGTGCGCCAGCCCGCCTACGCCACGCCGGCCGCCTTCGACGCCTTCGTGCGGGCCGACCTGCCGCGGGTCGCGGCCATCCTGCAGCGCGCGGGCGTGCGGCCGGAGTAGCCCTCGCCCCATTGCGCGCCGCGGCGGGAGGGGCGATCAACGCCCCTCATCCGAGAAGGGAGGATCGCCCCGTGATCGTGGACGTGCGCATCTACACCTGCCTGCCCAACCGCATGCCGGCCTTCGTGAAGCTCTACGAGGAGAAGGCCTGGCCGCTGCAGCTCAAGTATCTGGAGAACTGCCTGGGCTGGTACACCACCATCGAGGGCGAGCTGAACACGGTGGTGCATCTCTGGGGCTACAAGGACCAGGCCGACCGCGAGGCGCGCCGCAACGCCATGGCCGCCGACCCGGCCTGGGGCGAGTATCTGCGCCTGGCCGCGGAGGGCGGCATGCTGGTGAAGATGGAGAACCGCATCGCCCGCCCCACCGGCTTCTTCACGGCCTTCCAGGCGGCGAAGGGCTGAGCGCCGCGTGATCGGCGGGCTGGCCGCGCTGCTGCTCTGCCAGCTCGCCGGCGAGATGCTCGCCCGCGCTCTCGCCCTGCCCGTGCCCGGGCCGGTGCTGGGCATGGCGCTGCTTCTGGCCGCGCTGCTGGCCCGCCGCGCCATCCCCGAGCCGCTGGAGCGCACGGCGGACGGGCTGCTCGCCCATCTCGGCCTGCTCTTCGTGCCGGCGGGGGTGGGGGTGGTGATGCATCTCGACATCCTGGCGCAGGATGCGGCGCCCATCGGCCTCGCCATCCTGGGGGGCACGCTGGTCGCCATCGGGCTGACGGGCCTTGTCGCCGCGCGGCTGCTGCGGCGATGAGCGCGCTGACCGAGCTCTGGGTCTATCTCTCGCGCGAGCCGCTGGCGGCGCTGACGGCGACGCTCTGCGCCTGGTGGGTGGCGCTGCGCGCGCAGGCCTTCGCGCGGGCGCATCCGCTGGCGAACCCGGTGCTGCTGGCGGTGGCGCTGCTGGCGGGGCTGCTGCTGCTCGCCGGGGTGGATTACCGCGCCTATTTCCAGGGCGCGCAGTTCGTCCATTTCCTGCTGGGGCCGGCCACCGTGGCGCTGGCCGTGCCGCTGGCGCGGCAATGGGCGGCGGTGCGCGCCGCGCCGCTCGCCATTCTCGCCGCCATCGGCGCGGGCAGCCTGTTCGCCGCCGCCTCGGGCCTCGGGCTCGCCTGGGCCTTCGGCGGCGGGCCCGCGCTGGCGGCGAGCCTCGCGCCGCGCGCCGTCACCGCCCCCGTGGCGATGGGCGTGGCCGAGGCGCTGGGCGGGCTGCCCGGCCTCACCGCCGTCATCGTCATCTGCTGCGGCGTCACCGGCGCGGCGCTCGGGCCGCTGGTGCTGAACCTGCTCGGCGTGCGGGACATGCGCGCGCGCGGCCTGGCGCTGGGCACGGCGAGCCACGGGATCGGCACGGCGCGCGCGCTCTCCGTCAGCGCCGAGGCGGGCGCCTTCGCCGCGCTTGCCATGGGGCTGAACGCGCTGGGCACGGCGCTGCTGCTGCCGTTGCTCTGGCGCCTGCTTGGCTGAACGCCGCCGCCGGTGCATCACCCGCCCGCAAGGAGGACGCCCATGACCCGCATCGAACCCCCGGCCCGCGTGGCCTTCATCGGCCTTGGCATCATGGGGGCGGCGATGGCCGCCAACCTGATGAAGGCGGGCTTCGCGCTCGACATCTCCTCGCGCAGCCGCGGCAAGGCCGAGGCGCTGGAGGCCGCCGGCGCGCGCTGGCGCGACACGGGGGCCGAGGCGGCGCGCGAGGCCGCCATCATCGGCCTCTGCGTGCCCGACACGCCCGATGTCGAGGCCGCGCTCTTCGGCCCGGGCGGCGTGGCCGAGGGCGCGCAGCCCGGGGCGGTGGTGATCGACTTCTCCACCATCTCCGCCAGCGCCACCCAGGGCTTCGCGCAGCGCCTCGCCGAGCGCGGCGTGACGCTGCTGGACAGCCCCGTCTCCGGTGGGCCGCAGGGCGCGATCGACGGCACGCTGACCTGCATGGTCGGCGGCGACGCCACGGCCTTCGCCAGGGCCGGCGCCTTCTTCGGCGCGGTGGGGCGGACGGTGACGCATCTCGGCCCCTCCGGCGCGGGGCAGCTCTGCAAAGCGGCCAACCAGCTCATCATCTGCGCGACGCTGGCGGCGGTGAGCGAGGCGCTGGCGCTGGGCCGCAAGGCGGGGCTGGACCTGGAGGCGATGCGCACCGCCCTCTCCGGCGGCTCGGCCGATTCCTTCGTGCTGCGCAACCACGCGAAGCGGGTGATCGCGGGCAACTTCACCCCGGGCTTCCGCGCGGAGCTGATGCGCAAGGACATGCGCCTCGCCGTGCAGGCCATCCGCGACCATGGCGTGTTCGGCCCGGCGAGCAACATGGCCGCCCCCCTGCTCGAGCTGCTGGTGAACCGCGGCGGCGCGAAACAGGACGTGGCCGCGCTGGGCGCGCTGATCGCCGAGCTCTCGGGGCTGGAGGGCTGAGGGCGCTGGCGGGCCGAGAGGGCTGAGACTGGCTCCGGGCCGGCGATCTCGCGCCGGCCCGGGGCCTGCTTGGTGGTCCCTTCCCGGGCAGAAGGGTCCGTGCGCTGAGCGCGGTGCGATCCGACCGGGCGGGGCCGGCGCGCCTTCCCGGCCACGCTGCCTCCCCAAACACCGGGAGCGTATCGGTTCAGGGGAGGGGTTACAACCGCGTCATTTTTCGGATCGGAAGCGGAACGGCTTTCCATGCGCCGCGTCGGCCCGCGCATCGGCTCAGCGCGCCTTCACCGGGCGGTTCGCGTGGCTGTCCTGCGGCACTCCTTTGACCAGCGACATGTGGCTGTGCACCGCGAGCCATGTCTCGCCCTC
>JBKBSR010000071.1:0-11255 GCA_046291055.1 Roseococcus sp. | reverse complement strand
GTGACGGAGGCGCCGCTGCGCGCGCTGGCCGCGCGCCTCGAGGCGCCGGTGGAGCTGGCCACCGCCAATGGCGGCCAGGCGGCGCGGCGGCTGCGGGCGGGCGAGCCCTTCGATCTGGCCTTCAACGCGGCGCCCGCGCTGGAGGCGCTGATCGCCGAGGGCATCCTGGATGGCGCGACGCGCCGCGTGGTGGGGGTGATGCGCCTCGCCCTCGCGCTGCGCCCCGGCGTGCCGGCGCCCGAGATCGGCAGCGAGGCCGGGCTGCGCGCCGCGCTGCTCGCCGCCGAGACCCTGGCCCATTCCGATGCCGCGGCCGGCGCCACCTCGGGCCGCCATGTGGAGGCGCTGATGGAGCGGCTCGGCATCGCCGAGGCCATGGCCCCGCGCCGCCGCCCCTTCCCGCGCGGGCGGCAGGCGGCCGAGGCGGTGGCGCGCGGCGAGGCCGCCATGGGCATCGTCCAGGTGGCGGAAATCCTCTCCGTGCCCGGCGTGGTGGCGGCCGCGCCCCTGCCGGACGCCTTCAACCTCCTCACGCCCTATGCGGGGGCCGTCCATGCCCGCGCCGCCGCGCCCGAACGCGCGCGCGCCTTCCTTGCGCGCTGCGCCGGAGAGGAGGGGGCGGCGCTGTTCCACGCGGCGGGTTTCGGCTGATCCGGCACGGGTCTATCCTCGCCCCCATGCAGACCAACCAGACCATCAACGCCGCCCGGCTGTGGGACAGCCTCATGGCCATGGCCGAGATCGGCGCCACCCCCAAGGGCGGGGTGAAGCGCCTGACGCTGACCGAGGCGGACAAGGCCGGCCGCGCCCGCTTCGCCGAATGGTGCGCCGCGCTCGGGCTCAGCCTGCGGGTGGACGCGATCGGCAACATGTTCGCCCGGCGCGAGGGGCGCGACCCCTCCCGCCCGCCCGTGCTCATGGGCAGCCACCTCGACAGCCAGCCCACGGGCGGCAAGTTCGACGGCGCGCTCGGCGTCATCGCCGGGCTCGAGGTGATGCGCACGCTGAACGACCTCGGCCTCGAGACCGAGGCGCCCATCGAACTCGTGAACTGGACCGACGAGGAGGGCAGCCGCTTCGGCCATTCGCTGATGGGCAGCGGCGTCTGGGCCGGGGTCTATACGCTTCCAAAGGCCTATGCGCTGCGCGACGTGGAGGGCGTGAGCGTGGAGCAGGCGCTGGAGGCCATCGGCGCCAAGGGCCCGCACAAGGCCGAGCCCTTCCCGGCCGATTCCTATTTCGAGCTGCACATCGAGCAGGGCCCCATCCTGGAGCGCGAGGGCAAGACCATCGGCATCGTCACCGGCGCGCAGGCGCAGGTCTGGTACGATGCGGTGATCACGGGGCAGGACGCGCATGCCGGCACCACCCCGCCCTCCGCGCGCCGCGACGCGCTGGTGGCCGCCGCGCGCGTCATCGCCCATGTGGACGCGCTGATGCGCGCCCGCGGCGAGGAGGGGCGCGGCACGGTCGGCCAGCTCCAGGTGCTGCCGAACAGCCGCAACGTGGTGCCGGGCGAGGTGCGCTTCTCCGTCGAGTTCCGCCACCCGCGGGACGCGGAGATCGCGGGCCTCGCCGAGAGTTTCCCGGCCGAGGCGCGCGCGCTGGTGGAAGCCGCGGGCTGCCGGCTGGAGCTGACCGAGCTGTTCCGCATCCCCGCCCAGCCCTTCGACCCGGATTGCGTGGAGCTGGTGCGCCGCGCCGCCGCGAAGCTCGGCCTGCCGGCGCGCGAGATCATCTCCGGCGCGGGGCATGACGCGGTCTATGTGGCGCGGCGCGTGCCGACGGCGATGATCTTCACCCCCTGCAAGGATGGTCTCAGCCACAACGAGGCCGAGAGCATCCTGCCCGAGGAGGCCGCCGCCGGCTGCCAGGTGCTGTTCGAGGCGGTGCTGGCGCGGGCGAACCGGGCGGCGTGACGCCCCCTCAGCGCGCCGCCAGCTCCAGCATGAGCTTGCGGCGGATGGCCTGGGGAAAGCTCGCCCAGCTTTCCGCCCGCAGCGCGAAGCCCGTGCCGGTCACCGCGTGCTCGCGCAGCCAGTCCGCCGCGTCCGGCGCGCCCACGCCGAGGGCGTTGATCACCACCCCGCGCGCCTCGGCCGCCGCGCGGGCGGCATGAACCGGCGCCTCTGGCGCCTCGCCGTCGGTGGCGAGGTCGATCACCTCCTGCTCGGCGGCGCAGGGCGCCTCCTCCAGCGCGCGCAGCGCGGCGAAGAGCGCGCCGCCGATGTCGGTGCCCCCCACCTCGCCGCGCGGGGCGGCGCGCAGCGCGGCGGCGAAGGCGCGCGCGTCCTCCGCGTCGCGCAGATGCCGCCAGCCCAGCATGGGCGTGACCCCGTCCGAGAAGGCGAGCGCGGTCACGGCCACGCCGCCGTCGCGGCCGAGCGCGCGCAGCACGCCCTCCTCCTCGAAGGCGGCGGCGGTGGCGTCGCGCTGCAGCGCCCATTCGCCGGGGAGGATGCTGGCGGAGGCGTCGAGCAGCAGCACGAGGGCGACGGCGCAGCCGATCATGACAGCAGGCTCCGGAAGGAGGGGGTGGCGTCCTCGGGCGGGGGCAGGGCCAGCGCGTCGCCGAGGAAGGCGATGAAGCTGTCGGCATGCCAGGCGCCGTTGCCGCGGCGCGTCTGCACGAGGCCCCAGGGGTCGGTGGCGTCGCGGCTGGGGCGCAGCGAGCCCGCGTTGTAGGCGATGGCGACGAGCGGCGGGTCGAAGCCCGTGGGGGTTCGGCCCGAGAGCGCCTGGCGGCGGATTGTGGCCGCGCCCGCGGCGATGGAGGTGGCGGGATCGAGCAGCCGCGCGCGATCGAGCCGCGGATCGCCCAGCGCCTCGCGCGCCGTGGAGATCAGCGTCTGCATCAGGCCGGGCGAGACGCGGTGCGGCGTCTCGGCGTCGCTCACATAGCCGGGCTCCTCGCGCACCGCCTCGGCGCGGCCGCCGGATTCCGTCAGCGCGGTGGCGAGCAGCAGCTCGACCGGCACGCTGAAGCGGCGCGCGCCCTCGCTCAGCGCCGCGCCGTGCCGCTCCCAGCAGGCGGCGGCGAGGCGCGGGCCGCCGGGACTGCGGCGCGCAGCCGGCTCGCCCTCCACCTCCACCCCGGCGGGGGTGAGGCGCCAGCGCAGCCTCCCCTGCCCCACCGGGGGGCCGTGCCATTCGGTGAGGCGCGGCAGGAAGGGGCGCAGCGTCTCGGCCCAGGGCCGCTCGCGCGCGAGGCCGGGCTGGGCCATCAGCCGCGCCCAGGTGATCGGGCCGATCACCCCGTCGGGCGCGAGGCCCATGCGGCGCTGGAAGCGGCGCACCGCCTCGGCCGTCATGGGGCCGAAGACGCCGTCGGGCTCGCCCGGGGCCTCGCCCGCGCGCAGCAGGGCGAGCTGCGCCTGGCGGACATCCTCGCCGCGCGGCAGGGGGAAGCGGAAGGCGAGGTCGCGCTGGAAGGGGGGCGTCATGGCGTATCTCCGCAGCCGGGAAGGGAGGCGATGCGCCGGGCGAGATCCGCCGCCTCGGGCGAGCCCGGCGGGGCGGCGGCGCGGCCGGCGCGGGCGATGGCGCAGGCTTCGGCTTCTTTTCCTATCCCGTGGCGCGACAAGAGCAGCGCGGCGCGGGCGCGCCACCTCCCGGCGCGCTCGGGCGGCGCGGCGGCGGCGGCCTCCAGCGCCCGGCGCGCCTCGGCCGCCGCCTCGGCCGGGGGCTGGAAGGCGGCGCGGCAGAGGCGCGCCTGGGCCTCGCCATCGGCCAGGGCCGGATGGGGGCGCAGCGCCCGGGCGGCGGCGTAATGCTCGGCCGCGCAGGCCAGGTGCGCGTCGCTGCCGGGGCAGGCCGCGCCGGGCGCGCGGTCGCGGAAGGCGAGGGTCAGGCAGGCCTCGGCGCGGCGGGCGTGCAGCCGGGCGCAGGCGGCATGGCCCGGGGGGCAGGAGACGGGCTCGGCGGCGATGGCCTCGGGCGAGGCGCTCTCCCAGCGGGCGAGCTGGGCGAGCGGGGGGTCGAGCACCGCGGCCACCGGGGCGCAGCCGGCCAGCGCGCCGGCGGCGAGAAGCGACAGCAGCGGCCTCATGGGGTCAACTCCGCCAGCAGGGGCAGGGGGTCGCTGTGGCTCTCGCGCAGCTCGGCGGTGAGCAGGGCGAGGGCCTCCACGGCGGCGCGGGCTTCCGGCGTGGGCGGGGCGGGCAGCACGGGCGGGGCGCCGGGGGCGGGGCGCAGCGCGGGCGGGGCGGATTGCAGCGCGGCGGCGACACGGCCGGCGAGTTCGGGCGTCACGTCATGCGCCACCGCATCGGCGAGCAGGACGGCGCGAAACTCCTCGAGGCCCTGGCGCGCCTCCTCCGGCGAGGCGAAACCCGGGAAGCGGGCCCAGAGGCGTTGGGCCGCATCCTCGCGCAGCGCGGCGTCCAGCAGGGCGGGCAGGAAGCCCGGCTCCTCCGCGCGGGCGGCGAAGAGGCGGTGGAAGATCGGCGCGTCCCTCAGGCGCAGCGCGGCGGATTCGGGGGTGATGGCGCCCGGCTCGAACAGGGCGGGGTCGAAGGGCGCCTCCATCAGCCGGGCGCGGAAGCGCCGCCAGGCGCCGGCGCCGAGATTCCAGCCGATGCCGAGCGCGAGCGCCACCGCGCCGAGCGGCCCGCCCGCAAGCGCGGGAAAGGCGGGGGCAGCGGCCCGCAGCAGGGCGGAGAGCGGGCCGGAGGCGCCGGTGAGCCCGGCCAGGGCGGCGGCGAGCGGCGCTTCCTCCGCCGCCTCGCCCAGGCTGCGGGCGCCGGCCAGCGCCTGCTCGGCCGCGGCGAGCGCCGTCTCGGCCTCGCGCGGGATGAGGCCAGGCGGCAGGGCGGGGGCGAGGCGCTGGAGGATGATCCGCGCCACCCCCGCCTGGCGCTCCAGCCGGCCGAGCGTCTCGGCGAGGCGCGCGGGGCGGGCGGCGGCGGCGGCCTCGGCGCGGGCCGCGGCCTCGCGCGCGCGCAGCTCCTCGTTGGCGCGCAGCTCGGCGTTCAGCGCCTCGCCGAGCCGGCGCGCGGCCTGCGCCTCGTGCGTGGTGGAGCGCGCGCCGAAATAATAGCCGAAGACACCGGCGATGATGCCGTTCACATAGCCCGCCACCGCGTCGTTCAGCCCGAGCGACTGGCTGAACAGCAGCAGCGGCAGCCCGACCACGCCGACGATGAGCGCGAGCAGCGCGCGCACCGTGCCCTCGGGCAGAGCGAGCGGCAGCTCGTGCAGCGCGGCCATCTGGGCGGGGGTGGTGGCGGGGTCGCGCAGCAGGGCGAAGCAGCGCGCGGCGAGCCACCAGAGGAAGCCGGCGAAGCCGAGCCCCACGCCGAACACCAGCAGCGCGACGAGGGCGGGGGCGGAGGCCAGGGCCTCGAGCCGCAGCCCCATGGCATGGGCGAGGGCGAAGGGCGCGAGAAGGGCGAGGCTGGAGAGGAGAAGGGCGAGGGGGAGGTGGAGAAGGCGCGGCACGCGGGGGGCCTCCGGGCGGGGGGCCCGAGAGGTGCCAGAATATCATCTCCGGTTCAAGGAAAAAAATCCTCTACCCGTCGAACACCCCCTCCCCCAGCAGCCGCGCCACCGCCTCCGCCGCCGCCACCCCCGCGCCGAGCCGCAGATTGTCCCCCGCCGCCCAGAGCGCCAGCCCATGCGCCGCGCCGGGATCGCGCCGCAGCCGAGAGACGGTCACCACCTCCTCCCCCGCCACCTCGAGGGGCGTGGCGTAGCCGCCATCCTCGCGCCGGTCGAACAGCGCCACCCCGGGCGCCTGGCCGAGCGCGGCGCGCGCCGCCGCCACCGTGACCGGCGCGGCGAAGGCGAGGTGCAGCACCAGCGCCTCGCCCACGAAGACCGGCGCGCGCAGCGCCGTGCAGCCCGCCCGCAGGTCGGGGTCCAGCATCTTGCGCAGCTCGCGCGGGAAGAGCGCCTCCTCCGCCGTCTCCCCGTCGGCGTCGAAGCCCCCGGTCTGCGGGATCAGATTGAAGGCGATGGGCTTGGGGAAGTGCTGCGGCGCGGGAATCTCGTTCACGAAGCTCGCGCGGGTCTGCGCGAACAGCTCGTCCATCCCCTCCTTTCCCGCGCCGGAGGCGGGCTGCAGGCTCACCGCCACCACCCGTTCGAGGGGGGCGAGCGCCATCAGCGGCGCCAGCACCAGGGCCGCGAACAGCGCCGAGGGCTGAGGCAGCGCCGCGATCCGCCGCTTCTTCGCGCGCGTGAGCGCCCGCGGATTCACGCCGGGCGCGAGCAGCGCCACCCCCGGTTCCAGCCGGAAGGCGGGCGAGAGATCGAGCAGCCAGGCCCCGGCCGCCGCGGCGCGCGGCGCGAGCGCCCGGGCCTCGGCTGCGCTCCCCGCGTGGATCACGAGGTCGAGCCCCGCGAGATCGGCGCCCTCCAGGCCCGACAGGCGCAGGGTGCGCTCGCCGAAACTCAGCTCCTTCCCCGCCAGCCGCGCGGGGCCGAGCGCGCGGATGTCGGAGAGCGCCGGCCCCCGCTCGGCCAGGGCGCGCAGCACCTCCCGCCCCGCCGCCGTGTTCGCCCCCGCCACCGCCACCGAGAGCGCCCGCTTCACCGTCTTCGCCATGGCCGCCCCTGTAGCACTACCGGCTTGATCGCGCGCCCCTCTGCGGCCATCTTCGCGAGAGCCGGCGCCGGGCCGGCCCCCTTGGGAGGATGCATCATGCGCTGGAAGACCCCGAAGATCGTCGAAATCTCGCTCGCGCTGGAGATCAACAGCTACGCCTGCGCCGAGATCGGCTGAGGCGCCCGGCCCGCGCTGAGCGCCGCGGGCCCATCCCCTTCCCGCCATGCTGCGCGTGATCGTGCTGGGGGCGGCGGCCGGCGGCGGCTTCCCGCAATGGAACTCGGCCGGGCCCGGCTGCCTGCGGGCGCGCGCGGGCGACCCCGCCGCGCGGCCCCGCACCCAGGCCGGGCTGGCCGTCTCGGCGGATGGCGAGCGCTGGCTGCTGATCAACGCCTCGCCCGATCTGCGCCAGCAGATCGCCGCCACCCCCGCCCTGCATCCGCGCCCCGCGCCGCTGCGCAACTCGCCCATCGCCGCCGTGGCGCTGACCGGGGCCGAGGTGGACACGGTGATGGGCCTGCTGCACCTGCGCGAACGCCACCCCTTCCGCCTCTACGCCAGCGGCCCGAGCCTCGCCGTGCTGGCGGAGAACCCCATCTTCCGCGCCCTCGACCCGGCCCTGGTGCCGCGCGAGGCGCTGCCGCTCGATCAGCCCCTCGCCCCGCGCGACGCGGCGGGCGCGCCGCTCGGCCTCACCCTCACCGCCTATGCGGTGCCGGGCAAGGCGCCCCTCTTCGCCGAGCAGGATGGGGCCGATCCGGGCATCGCCGAGGCGGGCGAGACCCTCGGCCTCGCCCTCTCCACCGGCGGGGGCACGCTGCACGTCATCCCCGGCTGCGCGATGATGACGCCCGCCCTCGCCGACCGGCTCCGCGGCGCGGAGGCCGTGCTCTTCGACGGCACGCTCTGGACGGACGACGAGATGATCGCCCTCGGCGCGGGCCCCAAGACGGGGCGGCGCATGGGCCACATGCCCATCTCGGGCCCCGGCGGCACGCTGGAGGCCTTCGCGGGGCTCGGCGTGCGGCGGCGCATCCTGATCCACCTCAACAACACCAACCCCGCCCTGCTCGAGGACAGCCCGGAGCGCGCGCATCTCGCGCGCCAGGGCTGGGAGGTGGCGGAGGACGGGATGGAGTTCAGCCTGTGACGCCCCTTCCGCCCGAGGCCTTCGAGGCCGCGCTGCGCGCCATCGGCGAGGAGCGCTACCACATCCACCACCCCTTCCATCACCTGCTGCACGGCGGGAAGCTCACGAAGGGCCAGGTGCAGGCCTGGGCGCTCAACCGCTACTGCTACCAGGCCGCGATCCCGGCGAAGGACGCCTCGCTGCTCGCGCGGCTGCCCACGCCCGAGCTGCGCCGGGAGTGGCGGCGGCGGCTCGTCGACCACGACGGCGACGGCGTGACGCCGGGCGGCGTGGAGCGCTGGCTGATCCTGACCGACAGCCTCGGCCTCGACCGCGGCTACGTCACCTCCGAGGCGGGCGCGCTGCCGGCCACGCGCTTCGCCGTGCAGGCCTATGTGCGCTTCGTGCGCGAGGCGAGCGTGCTGGAGGCCATCGCCTCCTCGCTGACCGAGATGTTCTCACCCGGCATCATCCGCCAGCGCGTCTCGGGCATGCTGGCGGGCTATGACTTCGTGAGCGAGGCCACGCTGGCCTATTTCCAGCCCCGGCTGACGCAGGCGCCGCAGGATGTCGCCTTCGCCCTCGACTACGTGACGCGCCACGCCGACACGCGCGAGAAGCAGGAGGCCTGCCTCGCCGCGCTGCGCTTCAAGTGCGACCTGCTCTGGGCGCAGCTCGACGCGCTGCACTTCGCCTATGTCGCGCCCCGCCTGCCGCCGCCCGGCGCCTTCCGCCCGGACCCGGCGCTGATGCCATGACGCCGCGCTTCGCCCCCGGCGTGCGGCTGCAGGAGGACAAGGCGCGCGGCCGCTGGATCGTCATGGCGCCCGAGCGCATGTTCGTCCCCGACGAGACGGCGCTCGAGGTGCTGCGCCTGGTGGACGGGGCGCGCGACGAGGCCGCCATCGTGGCGGCGCTGGCCGCGCGCTTCGACGCCCCGCGCGAGGTGATCGCCGCCGATGTGCGCGCGCTGCTCGAGGACCTCATCGCGCGCGGGGCGCTGCGGGGATGAGCCTCGATCCGCCCCTCGCGCTGCTGGCGGAGCTCACGCACCGCTGCCCGCTGCGCTGCCCCTACTGCTCCAACCCGCTCGCGCTCGCGCGCGCCTCCGAGGAGCTCTCCACCGCCGAATGGGCGCGCGTCTTCCGCGAGGCGGCGGCGCTGGGCTGCCTGCAGGTGCATCTCTCGGGCGGCGAGCCCACGGCGCGGCGCGACATCGTGGAGCTCGCGGCGGCCGCGCATGAGGCGGGGCTCTACACCAACCTCATCACCGCGGGCGTGCTGCTCGATGCGCCGCTGATGGAGCGCCTCGTCGCCGCCGGCCTCGATCATGTGCAGCTCTCCGTGCAGGACGCGACCGAGGCGGGGGCGGAGCGCATCGGCGGCCTGCGCGGCGCGCAGCCGCGCAAGGCGCGCGCCGCGGCGCTGGTGCGCGCGGCGGGGCTGCCGCTCACCCTCAACGCCGTGGTGCACCGGCAGAACCTCCACCACCTGCCGGAACTGATCGCCCTCGCGCTCGACTGGGGGGCCGCGCGGCTCGAGGTGGCGCATGTGCAGTATTACGGCTGGGCGCTGGCCAACCGCGCCGCCCTGCTGCCCACCCGCGCGCAGCTCGATGCGGCGACCGCCACGGTCGAGGCCGCGCGCGCCGCGCATCGCGGGCGGCTGGTGATCGACTATGTGGTGCCCGACTACCACGCCAGCCGGCCCAAGGCCTGCATGGGCGGCTGGGGGCGGCGCTTCCTCGCCGTCTCGCCCGCCGGCAAGGTGCTGCCCTGCCATGCGGCCGAATCCATCGCGGGAATGGAGTTCCCGAACATCCGCGAGACGAGCCTCGCCGCCGCCTGGGCCGAGAGCCCCGCCTTCGCCGCCTTCCGCGGCACGGGCTGGATGCGCGCGCCCTGCCGCGGCTGCCCGCGCGCCGAGCTGGACTGGGGCGGCTGCCGCTGCCAGGCCTTCGCGCTGGCCGGCGACGCCGCGGCCACCGACCCGGCCTGCGCCCTCTCGCCGCACCACCATCTTCTGGCCGAGGCGCTGGACGAGGCGGGGACCGACGCCTTCGTCTGGCGCGAACACGGGGCCGTGACATGAACCCGGGGTGACGCCGCCGCCACCATCTTGCCGGATCGCGCCCGAGGGCCTTTCATGACGGCAACGATCCCGCGACGGATCGGGGAGGAGACGACGATGACGCCACGCCGCATTCTGGGACTCGCCGCCATCGCGGCCGCGCTGCCGGGCCTCGCCCTCGCGCAGCAGACGCCCGCGCCCCCCGCCTGGGCGCAGGGCCGCCCGGCAGAAATGGCCAACTCCCCCCTCGCCCCGCATCCGCCGCGCCTGACGGTGACGCCGCCCGAGCGCGTGCCCGTCTCCTCGCTGCGCCTGCCCGAGGGCTTCCAGGCCGAGCTCTGGGCGCATGGCCTGCCGGGCGCGCGCGTGATGGTGCGCGGACCGAACGGCACGATCTTCGTGGGCACGCGCGTCATCGGCCGCGTCTATGCCGTGCGGGATGCCGGAAGCGAGCGGCAGGTCAGCATCCTGCTGCAGGGCCTCACCCAGCCCTCCGGCCTCGCCATCCGCGACGGCGCGCTCTACGTCTCGGCCATCAACCGCATGCTGCGCATCGACAATGTCGAGCAGAACCTCACCAACCCGCAGCCGGTGGACATGACGGCCGCCTTCAACCTGCCCGATGCGCCGCACCATGGCTGGACGCACATCCAGTTCGGCCCCGACGGCCGGCTCTACGTGCCGCGCGGCGTGCCCTGCAACATCTGCGAGACGGATGGCGAGCGCTACGCGCTCATCGCCTCCTTCCGCCCCGACGGCAGCGACCGGCGCATCGAGGCGCGCGGCGTGCGCAACTCGGTGGGCTTCGACTTCCACCCGCGCACCGGCCAGCTCTGGTTCACCAATCACGGGCGCGACTGGGCGGGGAACGACAACCCCTCCGACACGCTGCACGTGAACCTCCGCCGCGGCGAGCATCACGGCTTCCCCTGGTGCGCGGGCGGCTTCCAGGACCCGGCCGTGCCGGCGCAGCGCCTGTGCAGCGAGTTCCCGCCCCCCGCGCTCATCCTCGGCCCGCATGTCGCGCCCATCGGCACGCATTTCTACACGGGCACCGCCTTCCCCGAGGCCTATCGCAACGCGCTGTTCATCGCCAACCGCGGCTCCTGGAACCGCGAGCGCCTCTCGGGCTTCAACGTGGTGGTGGTGCGCGAGGCCGAGGGCGGGCGCCTCGTGATGGAGGAGTTCCTCTCCGGCCTGCGCGACGACGCGAACCAGCGCTTCCTCGGCCGCCCCGCCGGGCTGCTGACCATGCCCGACGGCGCGCTGCTGATCTCCGACGAGGAGAACGGCGCGATCTACCGCATCACCTATCGCGGCCGGTGATGGCGGCGCGCATGGTCCTGGCGGCGGCCCTGCTGGCCGCCGCCTTTTCTTCGCCCGCCATGGCCAATCCGGCGACGGAGGCGCTGATCGCCGAGCGCCACTGCGCCGCCTGCCACGGGCCGGGCGGCGTCTCGCCGGTGCCGCTGATGCCCTCCCTCGCCGGGCAGCAGGCGGATTTCCTGG
>JBKBSR010000070.1:0-11270 GCA_046291055.1 Roseococcus sp. | reverse complement strand
ACCCCCATGGGGCAGAGCATCAGCCGCTCGCCGGCCATGTGCAGGGGGGCGAGGCTCACGCGCGGCGAATCCGGATCATCGGGCCGGCGTTGTGCGCGATGCCGCGGGGCGCCGCAACGGGTTTGGCCTCGCGTGGCGCCGCGTGGTTTGCTCGCCCGCCGGGAATCGGGAGGCGAGGGAACCCATGGCGCGCTGGCTGTGCTGGCTCGGGCTGATCTGCCTCCTCGCCCCGCCCGTGCGGGCCGAGGCCCCCCTGCGCGCGGGTTGGTATGCGGTGGCGCCCTTCCAGTCCGAGGGGCCGCGCGGCCTGACCGGCCTCGACATCGAGATGCTGCGCGCGCTGGCCGCTCATGCCGGCCGCCCGCTCAGCTTCGCGCGCACGAGCTGGCCCGAGCTGATGCGCGACATCGCGGCCGGGGAGCGCGATCTCGCGAGCGGCGTGGCCTGGACGCCCGGCCGGGCCGAGGCGGGACAGATGACGCGCGCCTATCGCCACGACGTCAACGTGCTGATCATGCGCCGGGGCGATGCCGGCGCGCTGGCCTTCCGCGACGCGGCGGGCCTGCTTGCCCATCTGCGCGCAAGCGGCTTCCGGCTGGGGGTGATCGAGGGCTTCTCCTACGGC
The DNA here is from genome assembly GCA_046291055.1 of Roseococcus sp. Taxonomy (GTDB): domain Bacteria; phylum Pseudomonadota; class Alphaproteobacteria; order Acetobacterales; family Acetobacteraceae; genus Roseococcus. Next base: position 10,645 of record JBKBSR010000070.1, on the reverse strand, counting down.
GATCCCGCCCTCGACGCCTGGATCGCGGAAGGGGCGCGCGTGCGGCGCAGCGGCGACGACGCGGCGAATCTGCGCCTGCTGCTGGAGGGCGAGATCGACGGCTTCCTCGCCGAGCGCCTGGCCGCCGCCACCCTGATCGCGGCGAGCGCCGAGCCCCGCGCGGTGGCGGAGCAGGGGCTGCGCATCGCCATCCCGCTGCACCTGATGTTCAGCCCGCGCGTGCCGGCGACCACCGTGGCGGCCTTCGACGCGGCCATACAGGCGCTGTCGGCGGATGGCACGCTCGCGGCCATCGCCGCGCGCTTCCGCGCGCCGGTGCTGCTCGGCCTCACGCTCAACAGCGGCTGGTTCCTGGTGCTGGAGGTGATCGGCACCCTCGCCGCGGCGCTGGCCGGCTACCTCGCCGCGCGGCAGGGGCGCTACAGCCTGTTCGGCGCGTTGATCCTCGCGCTCGTCACGGCGACGGGCGGCGGCGTGCTGCGGGATCTTCTGGTGGACCGCCACCCGATCGGCGTGATGCGCAGCCCGCTCTATCTGCACCTCGTTCTCGGCACCGTGCTGGCGGCCTGTCTCGCGGGATGGCTGGCGGGGCGGCTGCCCGTGTTGCGCGCGCTGGCGGACAGGGGCGGCGCCTGGCGCGATCGGCTGTTCGACGCCGCCGACGCGCTGGGCCTTGCGTCCTTCGCGGTGGTGGGCGTGGCGGTCGCCGTCGGCGCCCAGGCCGCGCCGCTCTGGCTCTGGGGGCCGCTGCTCGGGGCGCTGACCGGGGCGGGCGGGGGCATCCTGCGCGACATCATCCGCGGCGGCGGCGATGTGCCCAACCTCAAGACCGGCTTCTACGGCGAGGTGGCGCTGCTCTGGAGCATCGTGCTCAGCCTCTGGCTCGACTGGCGCGCCGCGGTGATCGAGCGGGAGGAGGCGCTGCTCGCGGTGGTCGTGACCGTGACGGGGGCGGTGATCACGCGCATGGCGCTGCTCAGGATGCGCGCGCCCGGCCTGCCTTGACCGGGCTGGCCGGCCGGGTGCGCGGCGGGCGGGACCGATCCGCCCCGTGCGGCGCGCTCAGCGCCGCAGCGACCTCGGCGCGCTGCGGGTGAAACGGCCCCGGCGCGGGGGCCGGTCCCGCCCGGGGCGCGCGGGGAAGGCTTCCTCCTCGGCGGCGGCCAGCGTCTGCTCGAAGGCCTCCCGCCCGCCCGTCGCCTCCTCCACCAGCGCCGCGGCCTCGGCCAGCAGCGCCTCCGCCGCGCCGCCGGCCACCCATTCGCGGCCTTCCTCGATGAGCACGGGCACGGCGAGCGGCGAGACATGGTCGAGCCGGCGATGGGTGATGCGCCCCCGCGCGCGGGCGAGCAGCGCGCCGACGCGGCCCACATCGGTCAGCCCGCGCGCGGCCTCGGCGCGGGTCGCGCGCAGCAGCACATGGTCGGGCTCGTGGCGGCGCAGCACGTCGTAGATCAGGTCGGCGTTCACGCTCATCTGCCGGCTGCTTTTCTCCGCGCCCGGATGGTGCTTCTCGATCAGCCCCGCGATGGTGGCGATGTGGCGGAAGCTGCGGCGCAGCACGCTGCTCTCGGCGATCCAGTCCTCCAGCTCCTCGCCCAGCAGATCCTCGGCGAAGAGCGCCTCGACATCGCCCGGCGGGAAGGCGGACCAGACGATCAGCGCGTAGTCGCTCGCCACATAGCCGAGCGGCCCCCAGCCGAGCCGCTCCATGCGCTTCGTCGCCAGCATGCCGAGGGAGTGGTGCGCGAGCCTCCCCTCGAAGCCGTAGGCGACGAGGAACCAGCGCCCTCCGCGCGGGAAGCTCTCCACCAGAAGCCCGTCGGCGCGCGGCAGCGCGGAGGTCTCGGCCTGCAGGCGCAGCCAGTCGCGCACGCCCGGCGGCAGCGCCCGCCAGCGCCGCGGATCGGCGAGGATGGCGCGGACGCGCGCCGCGAGATGGGTGGAGAGCGGCATGCGGCTGCCGGCATAGGCGGGCACGCGCGGATCGCCCTCGCCGCCGCGGCTCACCTCGGCCGTCGCGCCGGCGATGCGCTCGAAGCGCAGCACCTGCCCGGCGAAGAGGAAGGCGTCGCCCGGGCGCAGGGTGGAGAGGAACCACTCCTCCACCTCGCCCAGCACCGGCCCGCCGCGCAGCTTCACCTTCATCAGCGGCGCCTCGACGATGGTGCCGAGGTTGAGGCGGAACTGCCGCGCCACGGCGGGGCCGCGCACATGCACGCGCCCCTCGGCGTCGCGGAACAGGCGGCGGAAGCGCTCGTAGCCGCGCAGCGCATAGCCGCCATCCTCGACGAAGCGCAGCACATCGTCGAAATCGCGGCGCGAGAGCGCGGCGTAGGGCGCGGCGCGCGTCACCTCGGCGTAGAGATCGTCGGGGTGGAAGGGGGCGTGGCAGGCCATGCCCAGCATGTGCTGGGCGAGCACGTCGAGGCCCCCGGGCCGTGGCGGCTCCCCGTCCAGCTCGCCGGCGGCGATGCTCTCCAGCGCCGCGGCGCACTCGATCACCTCGAAGCGGTTGGCGGGCACGAGCATCGCGCGCGAGGGCTCGTCCATGCGGTGGTTGGCGCGCCCCACGCGCTGCAGCAGCCGCGAGACCCCCTTGGGCGCGCCGACCTGGATCACCTGGTCCACATCGCCCCAGTCGATGCCGAGATCGAGCGAGGAGGTCGCGACCACGGCGCGCAGCCGCCCCTCGGCCATCGCGGCCTCCACCTTGCGCCGCTGCTCGACGGTGAGGCTGCCGTGGTGGAGCGCGATGGGCAGGGCCTGCTCGTTCAGCCGCCACAGCGCGGCGAACATCAGCTCGGCCTGGGCGCGGGTGTTGACGAAGACGATGCTCACGCGCGCCGCGGCGATGGCGGCCATGATCTCGGGGGCCGAGGCGAGGCCCATGTGCCCCCCCCAGGGCAGGCGCCCGGCCGGAAGCTGCACGCCGATGCGCGGCGCCGCCCCGGCCTCGCCGCGGATCAGCGCCACCTCCTCGGCGCGGGCGCCGGGCGAGAGCCAGGCGCGCAGCGCCTCGGGATGGGCCACCGTGGCCGAAAGCCCCACCCGGCGTGCGGCGGGCGCGAGACGGCAGAGCCGCGCGAGGCCGAGGGCGAGCTGGTCGCCGCGCTTGGTGCCGGCCAGCGCATGCGCCTCGTCCACCACCACCGCTTCGAGCCCGGCGAAGAGCGCCGAGGCCTCGGGCAGGGAGAGCAGCAGCAGCAGGCTCTCGGGCGTGGTGAGCAGGATCTGCGGCGGGGCGGCGCGCTGGCGGGCGCGGCGGTTGGCGGGCGTGTCCCCGGTGCGCGTCTCGATGCGGATGTCGAGGCCGATCTCCCGCACGGGGGCGAGGAGGTTGCGCGCGATGTCCACCGCCAGCGCCTTGAGCGGCGAGACGTAGAGGGTGTGCAGCCCCTCGCGCGGGCGCTGCTGCAGCGCGACCAGCGAGGGCAGGAAGCCGGCCAGCGTCTTGCCCCCGCCGGTGGGGGCGATGAGCAGGGCGGAACGGCCCCGGCGCGCCGCCTCGAGCATGGCGAGCTGGTGCGGGCGCGGCGTCCAGCCGCGCGCGGCGAACCATTGGGCGAAGGGAGGCGGGAGTGCGGTCATGCGCGCCGCCCCCTATATGGCGGGCCGAGCCCGATGCCACCCCATCCCGAAACCTGGCTGCGCGTGACCGAGGCCGGCCTCTGGTGCGAGCCCGGCGGCTTCTTCGTGGACCCGCTGCGCGCCGTGGAGCGGGCGGTGATCACCCACGCCCATTCCGATCACGCCCGGCCCGGCCACGCCCATGTCCTGGCCACCGCCGAGACCCTGGCCCTGATGCGCGAGCGGCTGGGCGAGGAGCGCGCCGGAGGGGCGCAGCAGGCCCTGCGCTACGGCGAGGTGCTGACGGTCAATGGCGTGCGGCTCTGGCTGCGGCCGGCCGGCCATGTGCTGGGCAGCGCGCAGCTCTGCCTGGAGTGGCGGGGGGCGCGCGCGGTGGTGAGCGGCGACTACAAGCGCCGCCCCGACCCGACCTGCCCGCCCTTCGAGCCCGAGCGCTGCGACGTGTTCGTGACCGAGGCCACCTTCGCCCTGCCCGTGTTCCGCCACCCTCCGGCCGAGCAGGAGATCGCGCGGCTGCTGCGCAGCGTGGCCCTGTTTCCGGAGCGCACCCATGTCATCGGCTGCTACGCGCTGGGCAAGGCGCAGCGGCTGATCGCGCTGCTGCGCAGGGCGGGCTGGGACCGGCCCATCCCGCTGCACGGCGCGCTGGCGCGGCTCTGCGCCCTCTACGAGCGGCTGGGCGTGCCGCTCGGGCCGCTGCCGGCGGCGACGGTGGCGGGCAAGGAGAAGCTGGCAGGCGCCATCGTGCTCGCGCCGCCCTCGGCCATCGCCGATCGCTGGGCCCGCCGCCTCGCCGAGCCGCTGCCCTGCCTCGCCAGCGGCTGGATGCGCGTGCGCCAGCGCGCCAGGCAGGGCGGGGTGGAGCTGCCGCTGGTGATCTCCGACCACGCGGACTGGCCGGAGCTGCTCGCCACCTGCGAGGAGGTGCAGGCGCCCGAGGTCTGGATCACCCATGGCCGCGAGGAGGCGCTGATCCACGCGCTCGGCCAGCGCGGCATCCGCGGCCGGGCGCTGCACCTGGTGGGGCGCGGCGAGGAGGAGGGCGAGTGAGCCTTCCCGCCTTCGCCGAGCTGCTGGAGCGGCTGCTCTTCACGCCCGGGCGGGCGGGCAAGCTCGCGCTGCTGCGCGGCTGGTTCGAGAGCCAGCCCGACCCCGACCGGGGCACCGGCCTCGCCGCCCTCTCGGGCGGTCTCGTGCTGCGCACGGCCAAGCCGGCCCTGCTGCGCGAGATGGCGGCGGCGCGCACCGACCCGACCCTGTTCGCGCTGAGCTACGACTATGTGGGGGATCTCGCGGAGACCATCGCCCTGCTCTGGCCCGAGGCGGAAGGCCCGGCCCCGCCGCCCCCCCGGCTGTCGGAGGTGGTGGCGGCGCTGGAGGCGGCCCCGCGCGCGGAGATCCCGGGGCTGATCGCGGGCTGGCTCGATGCGCTCGATGCGGGGGGGCGGCTGGCGCTGATCAAGCTCGTCACCGGCGGGCTGCGCGTCGGCGCCTCGGGGCGGCTCGCGCGCCTCGCCCTCGCCGAATGGGCGGGGGTGGATGTGACGGCGGTGGAGGAGGTCTGGCACGGCGTGGCCCCGCCCTATGAGGCGCTGTTCCGCTGGCTGGAGGGCAGGGGGCCGCGCCCGGATCCGGCGGGCGCGCCCGTCTTCCGCCCGCTGATGCTCGCGCACCCGCTGGAGGAGGGGGAGGCCGCCGGGCTCGACCCCGCCCAGTGGTGCGCCGAGTGGAAATGGGACGGCATCCGCGTGCAGATCGCGGGCGGGCCGGGCGGGGCGCGGCTGTGGTCGCGCTCGGGCGAGGACATCTCGGCCGCCTTTCCCGAGATCGTCGCGGCCGCGGGCTTCGACGCCGTGCTGGACGGGGAGCTGCTGGTGGTGCGCGGGGCCGAGGTCGCGCCCTTTTCCGACCTGCAGCAGCGGCTGAACCGCAAGAGCGTGACGGCGCGCCTGCAGCGCGACTTCCCGGTGGCCGTGCGGCTCTACGACCTGCTCTTCGAGGGCGGCGAGGATCTTCGGCCCAGCCCCTTCGCGGCGCGGCGGGCGCGGCTCGAGGCCTGGTTCGCGCGCAACCGCCCGGCGCGGATGGAGCTCTCCCCCCTGATCCCCTTCGGCAGCATGGAGGCGCTTTCGCGGCTGCGGGCCGAGGCGCGCGCCGCGGCCATCGAGGGGCTGATGCTGAAGCGGCGCGACAGCCCCTATCTGGCGGGCCGGGTGAAGGGGCTGTGGTGGAAATGGAAGCGCGATCCGCTCACCCTGGACTGCGTGCTGATGTACGCCCAGCGCGGCCACGGCAAGCGCAGCAGCTTCTACTCCGACTACACCTTCGGCGTCTGGAAGGAGGGAGAGCTGGTGCCGGTGGGCAAGGCCTATTCCGGCTACACGGACGCGGAGCTTCTCTGGCTCGACCGCTGGATCCGCGAGCACACGGTGGCGCGCTTCGGCCCGGTGCGCGAGGTGGAGAAGGCGCTGGTGCTGGAGGTGGCCTTCGACGCCGCGCAGCGCAGCAGCCGGCACAAATCGGGCTATGCGCTGCGCTTCCCGCGCATCGCGCGCATCCGACGCGACAAGCCGGCGGCCGAGGCGGACGGGATCGAGGCGGTGGCGGCGCTGGCGGGCGAGGCGCCGGCCGCGGCGCAATAGGCGGGGGGGGCCGGCTTGCGGCCGATCAAGGCGGGCGGCGGCCGGGAGACCCCAGTCTGGCGCGGCTGATTGAGAACGAGTCGCAGATAGACTTGCGACTGGTTCTCATTTGCGATATCCAGCGCCCGATCCCCTGAAACCCGATCCCCTGAAAGAGGTCCGCCATGCGCCGCCGTCTGCTCCTCGCCGCCTCCACCGCCTGCCTCGCCGCGCCCGCGGCGCTGCGCGCGCAGGAGCGCACGCTCAGCCTCTACTCCTCGCGCCACTACGACACGGATCGGGAGCTCTACGAGGGTTTCACGCGGCAGACGGGCGTGCGGATCCGGCTGATCGAGGCCAATGCCGACCAGCTTCTGGAACGCATCCGCGCCGAGGGCGCCAACAGCCCCGCCGATGTGCTGATCACGGTGGACGCCGGGCGGCTGGCCCGCGCCCAGGAACTCGGCGTGCTGCAGCCGATCCGCTCCGCGGTGCTGGACAGCCGCATCCCCGAGCATCTGCGCGACCCGCAGGGCCACTGGTTCGGCTTCTCGATGCGGGCGCGGGTGGTGATGTACGACCGCGCCCTCGGCCTGCCCGCGGGCCTCGCGCGCTACGAGGATCTGGCGAAGCCGGAGTTCCGGGGGATGGTCTCCACCCGTTCCTCCGGCAACATCTACACCATCGGCTGGGCGGCGAGCGTGCTGGCCGCGAATGGGCCCGAGGCCACCGAGGCCTGGGCGCGCGGCGTGGTGGCCAACCTCTCGCGCCCGCCCCAGGGCGGCGACACGGACCAGATCCGCGCCGTGGCCGCCGGGCAGGGGCGGCTCGCCATCTCCAACACCTATTACCTGGGCCATCTCGCGCGCTCGCAGCGCGCGGAGGACCGCGCGATCGCGGAGCGCATGGCGGTGCTCTTCCCCAACCAGGGCGATCGCGGCGCGCACGTGAACATCTCGGGGGCGGGGGTGGTGCGCATGGCGCCGAACCGCGAGGCGGCCATCGCCTTCCTCGACTATCTGAGCGGGCCGCAGGCGCAGTCGCTCTTCGCCGACGGCAACAGCGAATACCCGGTGGTGGCCGACGCCCAGCCCAGCGCCTTCCTGCGCGGCCTCGGCCCCTTCCGGCAGGACAGGCTGAACGCCGCGCGGATCGCCGCGCTCTCGCCCGAGGCGCTGCGGATCATGCAGCGCGCCGGCTGGAGGTGAGGCGGCCGGCGGTGACGCCGGAGGTATCGCGCGGGCCGGGTTGGCGCCACCCAGGGCGGTGCGCCGCCTTGGGGCCCGGCGGCTGCGCGCCAGAACACAGGCATGCCAGCAGCCGCGCCGGATTCCCACGAGTGAAGGACAGCGGCCGCCGGCATGAGCGCCCTCCCGCCCTCCGGCGTCAGCCGAGCGGGCCGAGCGCCACCCCCGCGCGCCGCAGCGCGCTGCCCGCGATCAGCAGCGCCGGCATGGCGCGATAGGCGGCGAGGGGCGGGGCCAGCCGGTGCAGCAGCGCCAGCGCCAGGCTGCGCCGCTGCGCCTGCGCGGCGGCGAGCGCCTGCAGCAGATGCGCCTCCTCCGCCGCGACGCAGGGGCAGAGCGGCGCGCGGACCACCAGCCCGGGAAGGCCGCGCCAGGCGGCGTCGAGAGGAAGGGCGGCGGCCTCCGCCCCGGCGCTCGCCAGCACCAGCGCCGCAGCCGCCACCGGGCCGGCGGGGCCATCCCCCGCCCAGGCGCGCAGCGCATCCAGGACCAGGCGCTCGGCCTCGGGCAGGGAGTCGGGCTCGGCGCCCAGAAGGGGCCAGGCGGGCAGGCCATGTGTCGCCATCGGGAACCTCCGTGCGAGTCCCATACTGCAAATGCGAATGAGTCGCAAATAGGGATCGCGGCTCAGCGGAAATCCCGGCTCGGCTGGCGCAGTGCCGCCGGCCGCTTCACGCGCGGGTCGAGCGAGAGGTTGGGCCGCCGCACCTCGTCGGCATGGGCGATGGCGCGGCCGAACACGTCCTCCTCCAGCCGGTGCAGCCCGTGCAGCAGCGCCGAGCGGTCCTCGAGGCGCCGGGCGATGAGGTGGAGTATGGGCACATGCGCCTCGGTGCGCTCCACCCGGCCTTCCGCCAGCAGCAGCCGCGCGGCGACGATCTCGCGCCGGAAGCGCCGCTGCAGGTCGGGGTAGAGCACGAGATTCGCCACCCCGTGCTCGTCCTCCAGGGTGAAGAACATCACGCCCTTGGCGCTGCCCGGGCGCTGGCGGACGAGGACGAGGCCCGCCAGCCGCAGCCAGGCGCCCTGGCGCGCCGCCATCAGCGCCCGCGTGTCGGCGCAGCCGAGTGCGGCGAGGCGCGGGCGCAGCAGCGCGAGGGGGTGCGGGCCGAGGGTGAGCCCCGTGGCGGCATGATCGAGCACCACCCGCTCGCCCGCCGTGGCGGGCGGGAGGTCCGGCGCGGGCTCCGCCACGGGCGCGGCGAGCGGGGCGGCGCGCTCCACCGCCGCCGCCTCCCACAGCGCGGCGCGGCGATCCAGGCCGAGGCCGCGCAGCGCATCCGCCTCGGCCAGCCGCTCCACCGCGCCGCGGTCGAGCCCGGCGCGGCGCACGAGATCCCCGAGCGAGGCGAAGGGCCGCGCCGCCGCGATGCGCCGCCCCGCCGCCTCGCCGAGCCCGTTCACGAGCCGGAGACCGAGCCGCAGCGCGCCCTCCTCCAGCATGCAGTCCCAGTCCGAGGCCGCGACGTCGACGGGCCGCACCGCCACCCCATGCGCCCGCGCGTCGCGGATGATCTGCGCCGGGGCGTAGAAGCCCATGGGCTGGCTGTTGAGCAGGGCGGCGGCGAAGACCGCCGGATGGTGGCGCTTGATCCAGGCCGAGAAATAGACGAGCTGCGCGAAGCTCGCGGCGTGGCTCTCCGGGAAGCCATAGGTGCCGAAGCCCTCGAGCTGGCGGAAGCAGCGCTCGGCGAAGCCCCGGTCGTAGCCGTTCCGCGCCATGCCCTCGAGGAACTCCGCGCGGAACTGCGGCAGCGCGCCGTTGCGCCGGAAGGTCGCCATGGCGCGGCGCAGCTCGTCCGCCCGGGTGGGCGAGAAGCCGGCGGCGACGATCGCGATCCTCATCGCCTGTTCCTGGAAGAGCGGCACGCCGAGCGTCTTGCCCAGCACGCTCTCGAGGCCGGGCGGCACCTCCACCGGCTCCTCGCCGTTGCGGCGGCGCAGATAGGGGTGGACCATGTCGCCCTGGATCGGCCCGGGACGGACGATCGCGACCTCGATGACGAGATCGTAGAAGCAGCGGGGGCGCAGGCGCGGCAGCATGTTCATCTGCGCCCGGCTCTCCACCTGGAAGACGCCGAGCGAATCCCCGCGCGCCAGCATCTCGTAGGTGGCCGGATCGTCCTGCGGGATGTCGGAGAGATCGCAGAGGCCCAGCATGTCCATGGCGCGCCGGAGGCAGGAGAGCATGCCGAGCCCCAGCACATCGACCTTGAGCATGCCGAGCGCCTCGATGTCCTCCTTGTCCCATTCGAGGGTGTGGCGGCCTTCCATCGCCGCCTTCGTCACCACGCAGAGCTCGGTAAGCTTCCCGCGCGTGATGACGAAGCCGCCGACATGCGTGGCGAGGTGGCGGGGGAAGTCCTGGATTTCGTCCGCGAGCTCGCAGGCGAGAGCGAGGCGCGGATCCTCGGGATCCAACCCGTGCTCGCGCGCGAGCTCGGCCCAGGTGGCGTCGCCGGCACCCCAGACGGCCTGGGCGAGCGGGGCGGTCACGCTCTCCGGCAGCCCCAGCGCCTTGCCCACCTCGCGGATGGCCGAGCGTTCCCGGAAGCGGATCACGGTGGCCGCGATCGCCGCGCGCTCGCGCCCGTAGCGGGCGTAGATGTGCTGGATCACCTCCTCGCGTCGCTCGTGCTCGAAATCCACGTCGATGTCGGGCGGCTCGCCGCGCGCCTCGCTGATGAAGCGCTCGAAGAGGAGCTCGTGCTTGTCGGGCGGCACGGCGGTGATGCCGAGCGCGTAGCAGACCGCGGAGTTGGCGGCCGAGCCGCGCCCCTGGCAGAGGATGCCGCGCGAGCGCGCATGGCGCACGATCTCGTGCACCGTCAGGAAATAGGGCGCGTAGTTCAGCTTGCCGATGAGCGCGAGCTCGTGCGCGAGCTGCGCCGCGACGCGCGCGGGCACGCCCTCCGGCCAGCGCGCGCGCGCGGCCTCCGCCACCCGGGCCTCGAGCGTCTCCTGCGGCGTGCGGCCGGGGTCGAGGATTTCGTCGGGGTAGTCGTAGGCGAGCTCGCGCAGCGAGAAGCGGCAGGCCTCGAGAAGCTCGGCCACCCGCTCCACCGCCTCCTCGTGGCCGGCGAAGAGGCGGCGGAGCTCCGCCTCGGGCTTGAGGCAGACCCCGGCGTTCGGCTCGGTGGCGAGGCCGAGCTCCTCCACCATGACGCCGCGGCGGATCGCCGTCCG
>JBKBSR010000431.1:0-2163 GCA_046291055.1 Roseococcus sp. | reverse complement strand
AAACCCCGTCGCGACGTAGAGGAAGGGGATCACCCCGAGCCCGGTGAAGGAGACGCAGAGCAGCAGCCGCTCGCGCAGGTCCAGCCCGTCGCGCGCGATGACGTTGCGCTTCACCTTGCGTTCGAAGGGGCGGCGGATGATCCACCACGCCACCATGCAGGCGAGATGCAGCAGCTTCGCGGCAAGCGGGGTCATGCGCGGCGGCCGTCCTCAGCCCGCCGGCGCGAGCGCGGGCGCGGCCGCTCGGCCGAGCGCGCCGTCCGCGCCCAGCGCGCGGTCGGGGTCGAGCCCGGAAGAGACGGAAAGCGGCCCGCAGGCGATCATCCCGATGTCGAGGAAGTAGCGGCGCCCGTTGCCCATCACGTACTGCCTGTGGATCCGCAGCGGCTGCCAGCAGATGCGCCGCCAGGTGCGGGAGTCAACCATGTCCCTCGGATGCACGCCGCGCAGCCGCGGCCCGCGGCCCGGCAGGCCGAGCGTGGCCACCGGCTCCGCCCGCTCGAAGGAGAGCGCATCGCGCCGCGAGGCGTGCTCGCGCCAGACGAGGCCGGGCGTGGCGGCGAGCTGCGCCACGTCGCGCCGCAGCGCCTCCGCCGCCGGGTGCAGGGCGATCTTCAGCACCGAGGAGCCGAGGCCGATCAGCGCGAAGCGCGGCGCGCCGGGGCGCTCCAGCAGTCCGGGATCGCGGCGCAGCGCCAGCGCCAGCCCCTGCACGGCGAACACCGCGCCCAGGCTGTGGCCGAGCAGCACCACCTCCTCGCAGCCCGGCTCCTCCATGGCGGCGGCGATCTCCCGGGCCGCCCCCTCCACGACCGCCTGGAAGCCCGCATGCCGGCCGCGCGCCGCATCCCAGGCGAAGCGCCAGTCGGCGAGCATGACGTCGAGCATGGCCCGCCGCCGCGCCCAGGCGAGGCCGCCCGCCAGCACCCCGCCCCCCGCGATCAGCCCGCCCGCGCCGCCGAGCGCCGCCGCCGCGCCCGCCGCCGCGCCGAACCCGGAGGCGAGCAGCGCCATCGGATAGAGCGCGAAGAGCGCATAGCGCCAATGCGCGCGGGCGTAGCGGGCCAGGGTGCCGCTGGCCAGCAGATCGAGCAGCGCCGCCCCGCCGCGCGCCAGCAGCGCCGGCCCGCCGCGATCCAGCTCGGCGCGGATGAGGTGGTCCCAGGCGAGCAGCCGGATCTCGGATTCGCAACGCCAGTCAGGGCCCTCCGCCCAGGCGGCGAGGCGCGGCGCGGCGCCGGGCGTTTCGCCCGCGCGCAGCGGCCCGCAGCCGGCCGAGAGCGACCACAGCCGCGCCGTGCGCTCGAGCGCGCGCGCGAAGCGGTCGCGGTGCTGGGCGGGTTGCAGCGGCTCGAACCCCGGGGCGTGGAGCAGGAGGCGGCGGTGGACGGGCGGCGGCGGGGCGCTCATGGCGGATGAAGCCGCTGCGGCGGCGAAACGACGCAAGGCTAGCCCCGCGGGGCGGCCCCGTCCATCAGCGCGCGGCGCTCATGCCAGCGGCCGCTGGAAGGCCGTGTCGTGGCGCGCAGCCGCCACGCCGGGCCCCGACGCGGCTTGCCCCGTTGGGTGGCGCCAACCCGGCGCGCGATGCGGGCGGCATGTCTCGCCGCATGTATCATACCGCCCGCATCAGCCGTGGATGAAGACCGGGCAGGGGGCGGCGCGCAGCAGCCGCGCCGTGGCGCTGCCCAGGATGAGCCGCGCGAGCCGCCCTTCCTCCTCCGCGCCCAGCACCAGCAGACGGGCGGGCAGGCTGCGCGCCTCGGCCAGCAGGATGTCGTGCTCGTCGCCCTCCGCCGCCGCGGCGCTGGCGGCGCAGCCGTGCCGCGCGAGATAGCCGGCGATGCCGGGGCCCGCGCGGCCTTCCGGGCTGAAGTCGAGCAGCTTCACCTCGCCCCCCCGGCCGAGGCCGAGCAGGGCGAAGAGCTGCACGGTGCGCATCGCCGCCGCCGTCGCGCGGTAGCCGAGCAGCGCCGGGCCGGCGGCGTCCGGCGCGAAGCCGGGGGGCACCACCAGCAGCGGGCGCACGCCATCGGCGATCAGCGCCTCGATGCAGGGGGAAAGCCCGTCCTCGCAGGCCTCGCGGCCGAGCGTGCTGTCGCGCCCGATCACGATCAGGTCGTGCCGCGCGCCTTCGGCGAGCAGCGCCTCCTCGGGGGCTTC
>JBKBSR010000430.1:0-2165 GCA_046291055.1 Roseococcus sp. | reverse complement strand
CACCGCCTCGCGCTGCGCCAGGGCATCGGCCTCGCCCAGGGCCAGCAGCTCGCGGGTGTAGTCGGCCTCGAACAGCAGATAGCTCGCCAGCGCGCCGCCACCGGCCGCACTGGCCCCGGGACTGCCCGCCCCCTGGTTGACGCCCACCGCCCGCAGCATGGTGCGCACCGGCCCGGGCAGGGCGTTGACGTGCTTCGCGGCGATGTCGTCGAGACGCTGCGAGGGCGCGATCACCATCAGCTCCACCGGCCGCAGCGCAGAGCGGGCGCGCAGCTCCGGCGGCAGCAGCGAGAGCGTGGCATTGATGCGCTGGGCGCGCTCGATGTCCACCGCGAGGGCGTCGAGGAAGATGTTCGACAGCGCATGGCCGCCGATCTGCGCCAGCGAGGGATAGCCACCGGCCTCGCGGTGTTCGCCCGGCGGTTCGTGCAGGCGTCCGGCGCCGATCACCAGCAGACGCTGCGCCCCGAGATGGATGGCCGGCGACAGCGGTGCGGTCTGGCGCATCGAGCCATCGCCCAGCCAGTGGCGCTGCCCGCCCACCTCGAGCGACTGCGCGGGGAAGACGAAAGGAATGGCCGAGGACGCCAGCAGATGGCGCACACCGATGCGGGCCGGCACCGCGAGGCGCTGCGAACGCACCCAGGGGGCCACGCCCTCGCGGGCCTCGAAGAAGGTGATGTGGCTGCCGGTGGTATAACTCGAGGCAGTGACGGCGAAGGCCGCGAGCACACCGCGCCGCACCAGGTCCGGCACCCGCTCCAGCGGCACCATCTCGGCGAGGAGCTCGGCGAGGGGAGTGTTGTCGAGCAGCGACTTGGGCCGTGCCCGGCGCCAGCGCGCCAGCGCCCAGCCGATGGTGAACATGGTCAGCCAGCGCGCGCCGGAGCGCACCACGCCAAAGGCATCGGCCCGGTAGACATGGCCGGCCTGGAAATCGCGCCAGGTGCGGTAGAGGCGATCGAGGGCCTTCGGATAGTCGTCGGCACCGCTGGCCAGTGCCGAGGCATTGATCGCCCCGGCGGAAGTGCCGGTGAGGATGGGAAAGGGCGTGCCCGCCGGGCCGAAGCCGACGCCGCACTCCAGGCGGATGCGCTCGATGCCGCGCAGCACGCCCACCTGGTAGGCGGCGCGCGCTCCGCCGCCGGTCAGCACCAGGCCGACGCTGGATTCACCCGAGCCCTGCGCGTCCGCCATCCGCCGCCCCGCCCCCGGTCTCACCCGCCCGGGGCGGAGTGTGCTCCCCGGGCGGCGCCGGGGTGAAGTCTGCGGGCCGCAGTGGCGGCAGCCCATGGCGGGCCCGGGCACGATCGCACTGCGGGCTGGGCCGGCCATCCTCCCAGGACGGCATGAGCTCGCGGCAGGGCGGAGGCCGGCGCTCGTACAGGCGGCAGGCCACCCGCCGCCCCACCTCGCCCTGCAGGCCGATGCAGCGCGGCGCGCTGCCGCCCTCGGTGCCGCGCATCGCCAGCTCGAAGGGCCGCACACGCACGGTGAGGGCTTCGTCCGGGCCCTCGGGGTGGTAAGGGGCGGCAAGGCTCCAGTGGAAGGCCACCCGGAACGCGGCGCAGCAGGCGCCGCAGGCAAGGCAGGGATGCACGGAAGCGACGGGACAGGCGGGCAGGTAAGACAGGCTCAGTATTTTCCTACGCCAGACGGAGGGCTTGGCTGACTGCAGGACGACCGGGAACCCCCGAGGCTCAGGGCATGTCCCCCGCTCCCGCCCCAGGCAAGCGCTTCCCGGAATCCCCGGCCAACACCGCAGCCGAGGCCGCGCTGCCGCCGCGCACCGGGCGCGATCCGATGGGCTGGGCCCGCACCGTCTGGAACGAGCGCGATGCCTGGCTGCATTCGGCGGGGGGCGTGCAGTCGGTGTTCATGGCAGCGCAGCTGCTCGGCCTGCGCGACGAGGCCGTGGCCTGGCTGCGTTCGCGCACGCAGACCTAAGCAGCCGAGGCATAAAGCCCCCCTGATCTTCGGCTGAAGCGTCGCAGGCGCGGCCCATCCTTGCGGGGCCGCGCCCACCGCCGCCCGTCATCCTCAGGGGCGCGCTAGAGTCTCCGGTTCTGAGACACCGGCGCGGGAGGATGCCCGCGCCCACCGCAAGGACCCCGCCCGCGCATGCGCAAGGACTGGATGATCGACCCCGACCGCGGCCTCTGGCT
>JBKBSR010000429.1:0-2191 GCA_046291055.1 Roseococcus sp. | reverse complement strand
CCAGCGCATGGGCGGCGACGAGGCCGGCGATCCCGGCGCCGACGACGTGGATCACGCGCCCCTCCAGCCCAGCGCGAAGGCGGCCATGGCGAGCTTCTCGCGCCCCGAGAGCCGGGCGCGCGGCCGCGCCCCGGAGAAGCCGCGCGCGCGCAGCTTCTCCAGGATGCGCCGGTAGCCGAACATCATCACCCGCGCCGGGTGCAAGGCGCGGGCGTCATGGCGCGGCAACTCCGCCTCGGCGCGGGCGAAGCCCTCGGCGGCGCGCGCGGCCAGCGCCTCGCAGATGGGGGGGAAGGCGGGGTGGTTCACGATGTCGCGCGCCGGGCCTTCCGGGATGCCCGCCGCGGCCAGCAGCGTGCGCGGGATGTAGACGCGCTCGCGCGCCGCGTCCTCGTCCAGATCGCGCAGGATGTTGGTGAGCTGGAAGGTGTGGCCGAGCGCCAGGCCCCAGGCCTCCGCCTCCGGCGCGCCGAAGATGCGCACGCTCATCGCCCCCACGCTGCCCGCCACCTGGCGGCAGTAGAGGTCGAGCGCCGCCTCGTCGGGCAGGCGCAGAGGCTCGGTGGCGTCCGTCTCCATGCCCGCCACCATCGCCTCGCATTCGGCGAGCGGGATGTCGAAGCCGCGGCGCGCGAGGAACAGCTCGCGCGAGAGCGCGCAGTCGGGCGCGGCGAGCTTGCGCCGCCAGTCGGCCAGGAAGCGGCGCTTCTCCGCCTCGGGCATCGCGCCGTCGGCGATGTCGTCCACCGCGCGGCAGAAGGCATAGACGGCCCAGAGGGCGCGGCGGCGCTCGCCCGAGAGCGTCGCCATGCCGGCGGCGAAGGAGGAGCCGGCGGCGCGCACCCGCGCGGCCACCAGCTCGCGGTCATGGTCGCCCAGCAGGGGCGCGCGCAGCAGTTCCCTCGCGAAATCCCCCTTCGTCAGCGCGACGCGCCCCCGCACCGGGTCCGCCGCGCGCAGCCGCGCCAGCAGCCGCCGCGCGAGGCCGATGGTCATGGCCGACTGGATGGCCAGCCGGCGCGA
Organism: Roseococcus sp.; assembly: GCA_046291055.1. GTDB lineage: Bacteria > Pseudomonadota > Alphaproteobacteria > Acetobacterales > Acetobacteraceae > Roseococcus. The sequence continues at coordinate 1,168 of JBKBSR010000429.1, read as the reverse complement.
GGCGAGCGCGCGCGGCAGGGCGCTGGCGCGGTCGAGCAGCTCCTCCACACGGTCGAGCATCGCGTCCAGCACGGCGCGGCGGCGCGCGTTGGCGGGCTCGAAGAAGGCGGCCTCGCCGCCCGCCAGCGCCATCCAGGAGAGGGGAACATAGACGCGGTCGAGCCGCGCGCGGTCAGGCACCAGGTCCTGCAGGTGGTTCAGGATCTGCAGCGCGGTGCAGAGGGCGTCGGCCGCCACGCGGGCGGCGGGCGTGTCGCTGCCGTGCAGGCGCAGCAGCATCCGGCCCACCGGATCGGCGCTGCGGGTGCAGTAGTCGAGCAGCGCGGCCCAATCCTGATAGCGCGTCTGCCGCGCGTCCTGGCGGAAGGCGGAGAGCATGAGCCGCGCCTCCTCCACCCCCACGGCTTCCGCGTGCATGCGCGCGGCCTCGGGCAGGGTGGTGCGCGGATCGTCCAGCGCCGCCTCCATCGCGTCGAGCCGCGCGAGCTTCTCCTCGGGGGGCAGGGCGGGGCTGTCGGCGATATCGTCGGCGGTGCGCACGAAGCGGTAGAAGGCCATCACCTTCGCGCGCACCGGCCGCGCCAGGATCAGCGAGGCGGTGGGGAAGTTCTCCGTGTCGTGGTCGCGATTGGGCGCGCCGGGCGCCTTCACCTCTGTCATGGCCCCTTTGTGGCGGGAGCGGCGGCCGCTTTCCAGCCCGCCCCGGCCATCGGTTCCGCGGATGGGCGCGACAGGCCGCGGCCGATTGCATGCAACGCCGCATCCGGCCGAAGCTGCGCGCGCCTCCGAGAAAGGACCGCCCATGCTCCGCCCCACCATCCCCGCCCTGCTCGGCGCGCTGGCCCTGTGCTCCGCCGCGCCCGCCGCAGCGCAGGGCGACTTCGCCTACGGCCCGGGCACGCTGAGCGTGACCTATGGCGCGAACGCGCGCTGCCGGCCGGCGGTGACCGCGGCCTCCGCCCGGCCGGATTCGGCCAGCGTCTCGGTCACCCTGGCCGAGAGCGTGCGGCAGAACATCACCGTCACCGTCATCGCCACCGTCACGGCGGGCGGGCAGAGCTATCGCTTCGAGGGCGGGCGCAACCTGCCCACCGGCAGCGGCGCGGTGCAGGCCAGCCTCACCGGCAGCGGGCGGCTGCCGGCCAATCTGGGCGGCAGCCACATGGCC
>JBKBSR010000069.1:0-11529 GCA_046291055.1 Roseococcus sp. | reverse complement strand
GGTATCGCGCGGTGGGGCAGGGCATGGGCCCCGCGCTCAACACCGCCGCCGCTCAGGGCGCCTACGTCCTCACCGATCGCGCCACATGGCTCGGCTTCCGCAACCGGCAGGGCCTGCGCCTGGTCGTGCAGGGCGATGCGCGGCTGTTCAACCAGTACGGGGCGATTCCGGTCAGCGCCGAGCGCCACCCGCATGTGAAGGCCGCCGAGGGGCGGCGCTTCGTGGAGTGGATCGTCTCGCCGGCGGGGCAGCGATCCATTGCGGAGTTCCGCCTCCAGGGAGAGGCGGTGTTCTTCCCGAACGCGGCGGTGCCGGAGCCGCGCCGCGCATGCGCCGGCCCAGAGGCGGAGCGCCGCCCAGGCCCCGATGGCCGCGCCCTGCCGCCGCCGCTCCGGGCGCACGGCGCGGCCTGATGCGGGCGGCTGTCATGCCGCCCGTATCGCGCGCAGGGTTGGTGTGGCGGCTGCGCGCCGAAGTATCGCGCGCAGGGTTGGCGTGGCGGCTGCGCGCCGAGCCGAGATCAGACCAGCCGGGCCTGGCGCACGGCCGCCCCCACGAAGCCCGCGAAGAGCGGGTGCGGCGCGAAGGGCTTGGACTTGAGCTCCGGGTGGAACTGCACGCCGATGAACCAGGGATGGTCCGGGTATTCCACGATCTCGGGCAGCACCCCATCGGGCGACATGCCGGAGAAGCGCAGCCCCGCCCCCTCCAGCCGCTCGCGATAAGCGACGTTCACCTCGTAGCGGTGGCGGTGGCGCTCCTCGATGCGCTCGGCGCCATAGACCCCAGCGGCGAGGGAGTCGCGCGCCAGCAGGGCGGGATAGGCGCCGAGCCGCATGGTGCCGCCCAGATCGCCCCCCGCCTGGCGCGTCTCGCGCTCATTGCCCTTCACCCATTCGGTGAGCAGCCCCACCACCGGCTCCGCGCAGGGGCCGAACTCGGTGGAGGAGGCGCCGGCGAGACCGAGCAGGTTCCGCGCCGCCTCGATCACCGCCATCTGCATCCCGAAGCAGATGCCGAGGAAGGGGATGCGCCGCTCGCGCGCGAAGCGCACGGCCTCGATCTTGCCCGCCGTGCCGCGCTCGCCGAAGCCGCCGGGCACGAGGATGCCGTGCGCGCCCTGCAGGCGGTCCACCGCCGCGGCCTCGCCGCGCTCGAAGATTTCGCTGTCCACCCAGTCGAGATTCACGCGCGTGTTGTGCGCGATGCCGCCGTGCGTCAGCGCCTCGGCGAGCGACTTGTAGGCGTCGAGCAGCCCCGTGTACTTGCCCACCACCGCGATGGTGACCTCGCCCTCCGGGGCGGTGATGCGCTCGACGATGCGCCGCCAGCCCGAGAGGTCGGGCTCGCCGTAGATGCTGAGGTTGAAGTGGCGCAGCACCTCGCGGTCCAGCCCCTCCTGGTGGTAGCTGAGCGGCACGGCGTAGATGCTCTTCGCGTCGAGCGCGGGGATCACGCTCTCCGGCCGGACGTTGCAGAACAGCGCGATCTTGCGCCGCTCGTTCTCCGGGATGGGCCGGTCGCAGCGGCAGAGCAGGATCTGCGGCTGGATGCCCACGCCCAGCAGCTCCTTCACGCTGTGCTGGGTGGGCTTGGTCTTGAGCTCGCCCGCCGACGGAATCCAGGGCACGAGGGTGAGGTGGATGAAGAGGCTGCGCGTGGGCCCGAGTTCGTTCGCGAGCTGGCGGATGGCCTCGAGGAAGGGCAGGCTCTCGATGTCGCCCACCGTGCCGCCGATCTCCACCAGCACGAAGTCGTAGGATTCGGTGCCCTCGGTCACCGCGGCCTTGATGGCGTCGGTGATGTGCGGGATCACCTGCACCGTGGCGCCGAGATAGTCGCCCCGGCGTTCCTTGGCGATCACCTCCGCATAGAGGCGGCCGGTGGTCCAGTTGTCCGCCTTGCAGGCGTGCACGCCGGTGAAGCGCTCGTAGTGGCCGAGGTCGAGGTCGGTTTCCGCCCCGTCATCGGTCACGAACACCTCGCCGTGCTGATAGGGCGACATGGTGCCCGGATCGACGTTGAGGTAGGGGTCGAGCTTGCGCAGCCGCACGCGATAGCCGCGCGCCTGCAGAAGGGCCCCGAGGGACGCCGCCGCGATGCCCTTTCCGAGGGAAGAGACCACGCCGCCGGTGATGAAGACGAACCGCGCCATGGGAGGCCGTGTTAGCGCGGGACGGGGCGGCGGGACAGCCCCGCTTTTCTCGCGCCCCGCATGCGCGGGGCGGGGATTGCCTCCGCAGGGCGCCGCGCGCCGCTCAGTTCGTCGGCACCGCGGGCAGGGCCGGCGCGGTGGGGGCGGCGGGGGCCGGCGCGTCCAGGATGGAGCGGTTCAGCGCCGTGCCGCGGTCGAGCAGCGCCAGCACCAGCGCCAGCACGAAGAAGGCCGTGCCGAGGATGGCGGTGGTCCGCGTCAGCAGGTTCGCCGTGCCGCGGCCGGACATGAAGCCCCCCATGCCCTGGGAGGAGCCGATGCCCAAGCCCCCGCCCTCGCTGCGCTGGACGAGGATCACGCCGATCAGGGCGAGGGTGATGAGCAGGAACAGGATGAGCAGCACGGAGGACATGGGCGCGCATCTAGCCCCTTCGGCCCCGCCGCGCCAGAGCGCGCCGACCAGGGGCCGGCGGCGGCCGGGCGCTTCGCAGCCCCTCGCGGCGGGCCTATCCTCGCCCCCCTGACCGGAGGAAACCGCATGACCGCCTATCCCAAGCTGCACCTCTACATCGCCGGCGAATGGCTCGGCACGGAGGGCCGCAACAGCGAGCCGGTGCTGAACCCCGTGACCGGCCAGCCCATCGGCACGCTGCCCCACGCCACCAGGGCCGATCTGGACCGCGCGCTGGCCGCCGCGGCCGAGGCGCTGCCCAAATGGGCCGCCACGCCGGCCTATGAGCGCGCGCGCATCCTCCGCCGCACCGCCGACCTGATGCGCGAGCGGGCGGAGGCCATCGCCACCATCCTCACCATGGAGGAGGGCAAGCCCCAGCCCGAGGCGAAGATCGAAGTGCTGGCCGCCGCCGACGTGTTCGAGTGGATGGCCGAGGAGGGCAAGCGCGCCTATGGCCGCATCGTCCCCTCGCGCGCGGCGGGCACGCGGCACCTGGTGCTGAAGCAGCCGGTGGGCGTGACGGCGGCCTTCGCGCCCTGGAACTTCCCGGCCATCACCCCGGCGCGGAAGATGTCCGCGAGCCTCGCCGCCGGCTGCCCCTGCATCATCAAGCCCTCGGAGGAGACGCCGGCCACCGCGCTCGAGATGGCGCGCATCCTGGCCGAGGCGGGGCTGCCGGCCGGCGTGCTGCAGGTGGTCTTCGGCATCCCGGGCGAGGTCAGCACCCATCTCATGGGCAGCGACATCATCCGCAAGGTGAGCTTCACGGGCAGCACGGCGGTGGGCAAGCAGCTCATGAAGCTCGCCGCCGAGCGCGCCCAGCGCACCACCATGGAGCTGGGCGGCCACGCGCCGGTGCTGGTGTTCGACGACATAGACGCCGAGAAGGCCGCCGCCGCGGCGGTGGCGGGCAAGTTCCGCAACGCGGGGCAGGTCTGCGTCTCGCCCACGCGCTTCCTGGTGCATGAGCGCGTGCACGAGACCTTCGTGAAGAGCTTCACCCGCGCGGCCGAGGCGCTGAAGGTGGGCAACGGGCTCGAGCTGGGCGTGCAGATGGGCCCGCTCGCCAACCCCCGCCGCGTGGACGCGATGACCGCGCTGATCGGCGACGCCCTGGCCAAGGGGGCGAAGCTGCACACGGGCGGCGAGCGCATGGGCAACGAAGGCTTCTTCTTCAGGCCCACCGTGCTCTCCGACGTGCCGCTCTCGGCGCGCATGATGACGGAGGAGCCCTTCGGCCCCGTCGCCGTCATCAACCGCTTCGCCAGCGAGGAGGAGGCGATCGCCGAAGCGAACCGCCTGCCCTACGGGCTCGCGGCCTATGCGCTGACGCGCGACGCCGACCGCGCCGTGCGGATCCAGGAGCGGGTGGAGAGCGGGCTGCTCGGCCTCAACACCTTCGCCATCTCGCTGGCCGAGACCCCCTTCGGCGGGGTGAAGGAGAGCGGCCACGGCAGCGAGGGCTCGATCGAGGGGCTGGAGGCCTACCTCACCACCAAGTTCGTCGCCCACGCCCCCGCGCCGGTCTGAGGCCGGGGCGTGATCCTCGAGCATGTCCGCCCCCTCGGCGCCGCGCCGGCGGACGTGCATGTGGAGGAGGGGCGCATCGCGCGCCTCCTCCCCTCCACGCGCCCCGGCCCGGCCGCGCTGCTGCTGCCCGGCCTCGTCGAGGGCCATTGCCACCTGGACAAGACGCTCTGGGGCCTGCCCTGGTGGGTGAACGAGGTCGGCCCCTCGCTCATGGACCGCATCGAGAACGAGAAGCGCGTGCGGCGCCTGATCGGCATGGACGCCGCGCGCGAGGGCCGCGCGCTCGCCGAGGCGCATCTCGCCGCCGGAACCACCCGGCTGCGCAGCCATGTGGACGTGGACGAGGAGAGCCGCCTCCTTCATGTCGAGAAGCTGCTCGGCCTGCGCGAGGCCATGGCGGGGCGGATGGAGATCCAGCTCGTCGCCTTCCCGCAGTCGGGCATCCTGCGGACGCCGGGCGTGCGGGAGTGGCTGGACGAGGCGCTGCGCCTCGGTTGCGACGCGGTGGGCGGGCTCGATCCCTCGCTGATCGACCGCGACCCGGTGCGCCATCTGGATGCGGTGTTCGGCCTGGCGCAGAAGCACGGCAAGCCGGTGGACATCCACCTGCACGAGCCGGGCGAGCTCGGCGGCTTCGCGCTGGAACTGATCGCCGAGCGGACGCGGGCGCTCGGCATGGGCGGGCGGGTGGTGGTGAGCCACGGCTTCGCGCTGGGCGACCTCGCGGGGCCGCGCGGCGATGCGCTGATGGCGCTGCTGGCGGAGGCGGGGGTGGCGCTGTGCACCTCCGCACCCCCCTCGCGCGCGGTGGCGCCGCTGAAGCGCGCGCGCGAGCTCGGCCTCACCGTCTTCGCCGGCAACGACAACATCCGCGACACCTGGAACCCGGCCAACGCGCCGGACATGCTGGCGCGCGCCGCCATGGTGGCGCTGAAATACGACCTGCGCCGCGACGCCGACCTGATGCTCGCCTTCGAGACGGTGAGCAGCGCGGGCGCCCTGGGCTGCGGCTTCGGCGACTACGGGCTTTCGCCCGGCTGCCGGGCGGATCTCGTGGTGGTGGAGGCCTCCTGCGTGGCCGAGGCGGTGGTGACGCGCCGCCCGCCGAAGCTCGTCGTCTCGGCCGGGCGGGTGGTGGCGCGCGACGGGGTGGCGCTGGCGGGCTGATCACTCCCCCTCGGGCTCGGCCATGGCGGCGAGGCTGCCGCGCAGCCGGTCGAGCAGGCGGAACAGCGTCACGCATTCCTCCGTCGTGAAGCCCTCCAGCGCCTGCGCGTAATAGGCGCGGATGGCGAGGAGCATCGCCTCCCACACGCGCGCGCCGGCGGGGGTGAGGCGCACATGGCGCAGCCGCCCGTCGCCGGGCGCGAGATCGCGCACGAGGTGGCCCACGGCCTCCCACCGTCCCCGCACGGCCGTCAGGTTCTTGCAGCTTAACACGGGGAAGCCACCGAACTCCTTCACCGTCATCCCGCGCGCGCGCGCCGCGGGGCGCGAGAGCGCGCCCAGCACCGCCCATTGCTGGGTGGTGGCGCCGAAGCCGGAGACGGCGCGGGTGCCGGTGCGGTGCATCAGGTTCGAGGCCTGATAGAGGCGCAGGAACAGGCGGTTGGCGATGTCGAAGCGGGCCTCGGCCTCGCCGGCGGGGGCGTGATCCATCAAGGTCTTGCCATATCCATCGAGATGTAGCATACCCTTGTCATATCCGCGGCGCCAGACCGCGCGAGCGAGGAGGAAACCGGACCATGCGCGGCCTTCAGGGAAAGAACGTGATCGTGACCGGCGGCGGCGGCGGCATCGGCGGCGCCACCTGCCGCCGCTTCGCCGAGGCCGGCGCGCATGTCGCCGTGCTGGACCGCGACGCGGACGCCGCGGGCCGCGTGGCGGAGGCCATCGCCGCGGCCGGCGGCCGGGCCGAGCCGCTGGCCTGCGACATCACCGACCGCGCCTCGGTGGATGCGGCCCTCGCCTCGGCCGAGGCCGCGCTCGGCCCCGTCGCCGTTCTGGTGAACAATGCGGGCTGGGACGTGTTCCGCCCCTTCGTCGAGAGCACGCCCGAGGAGTGGGAGCGCCTCATCGCCATCAACCTCGTGGGCGCGCTGCACATGCACCATGCGGTGCTCCCCGGCATGGTGGCGCGGCGCGCGGGCGCCATCGTGAACATCGCCTCGGACGCGGCGCGCGTGGGCTCCTCGGGCGAGGCGGTCTATGCCGCCTGCAAGGGGGGGCTTGTGGCCTTCTCCAAGACGCTCGCGCGCGAGCATGCGCGCTACGGCGTGCGCGTGAACGTCGTCTGCCCCGGGCCCACCGCCACCGCGCTCTTCGAGGGCTACAAGCAGGGCGCGGGCAATCCCGAGAAGCTGGAGGATGCCTTCCGCCGCGCCGTGCCCATGGGCCGCATCGGCGCGCCGGAGGATCTGCCCGGCGCCATCCTCTTCTTCGCCAGCGACGACGCGGCCTACATCACCGGCCAGGTGCTGAGCGTCTCGGGCGGTCTGACCATGGTGGGCTGAGGGAGCACGCGCATGACCTACGAGGACATCCTGTTCACCGCCGAAGGCGGCGTGGCGACCATCGCCATCAACCGCCCCAAGGTGATGAACGCCTTCCGCGGCCGCACCTGCGAGGAGCTGATCCACGCCCTGCACCGCGCGGGCTGGGACCGAACGATCGGCGTGATCGTGCTGACCGGCACGGGCGATCGCGCCTTCTGCACGGGCGGCGACCAGTCCGCCCATGACGGCAACTACGACGGGCGCGGCCTGATCGGCCTGCCGGTGGAGGAGCTGCACTCCCTCATCCGCGAGGTGCCCAAGCCCGTGATCGCGCGCGTGCAGGGCTATGCCATCGGCGGGGGGAATGTGCTGGCGACGCTGTGCGACCTCACCATCGCCTCCGAGCGCGCGCAGTTCGGCCAGGTGGGGCCCAAGGTGGGCTCGGTGGATCCGGGCTTCGGCACCGCCTATCTCGCGCGCATCGTCGGCGAGAAGAAGGCGCGCGAGATGTGGTATCTCTGCCGCCGCTACAGCGCGGCGGAAGCCCTCGCCATGGGCCTCGTCAACGCCGTGGTGCCGCACGAGGAGCTGGACGCCGAGGTGGCGCGCTGGTGCGCCGAAATCCTGGAGCGCAGCCCCACCGCCATCGCCATCGCCAAGCGCAGCTTCAACGCCGACAGCGACAACATCCGCGGCATCGGCGGGCTCGGGATGCAGGCGCTCGCGCTCTACTACCAGACAGAGGAATCGAAGGAGGGCGTGCGCGCCTTCAACGAGAAGCGCAAGCCCGATTTCCGCCGGCACGCAAGGTAGCGGCCATGCTCGACGAGGCGGAACGCGAGTTCGCCGAGGCCGCGCGCCGCTTCGCCCGCGCGCGCATCGCGCCCGGCTACATGGCGCGCGAGGCGGCGGCGCGGATGGAGCGCGAGCTGGTGCGCGAGATGGGCGGGCTCGGCCTCATCGGCGCCGATCTGCCCGAGGCGCTGGGCGGGCACGGCCAGCCGAGCGTGATGGCGGGCATCGCCATCGAGGCGGTGGCCGAGGCCGACATCAACATGGCCTATGTGCCGCTGCTCGCCTCGCTCAACGGGCAGATCATCGCGCGCCATGCCGAACCGGGCCTCGCGCGGGAATGGATCTCCCGGCTCGTCGCCGGCGAGGCGCTGGCCTGCATCGCTCTCACCGAGCCGCGCGGCGGGTCGGACGCGGCGAACCTCGCCCTCGCCGCGCGGCGCGAGGGCGCGGAGTATGTGCTGCACGGCGAGAAATCCTCGATCAGCATGGCCGACCAGGCCGATGTCGCGGTGGTCTTCGCGCGCACGGGGCCGCCGGGTTCGGGCGCGCGCGGCGTGAGCGCCTTCCTCGTGCCCATGGACCTGCCGGGCATCGCGGTGACGCGCTTCCGCGACCTCGGCAGCCACGCCATCGGCCGCGGCTCCATCTTCTTCGACGGGGTGCGCCTGCCCGCCTCGCACCGGCTGGGCGAGGAGGGGGCGGGTTTCGTGCAGGTGATGCAGGGCTTCGACTACAGCCGCGCGCTGATCGGCCTGCAATGCTGCGGCGCGGCCCAGGCCTCGCTGGACGAGAGCTGGGCCTACGTCCGCGAGCGCGAGGCCTTCGGCGCGCCGCTCGCGCGGTTCCAGGGCGTGACCTTCCCGCTCGCGGAAGGGGAGGGGATGGTGGCGGCGGTGCGCCAGCTTGCCTACCACACGCTGCGGCTGCGCGACGCGGGGCTGCCGCACACGGCCGAGGCCGCGATGTGCAAGTGGCTCGGCCCCAAGACGGCGGTGGAGGTGATCCACCAATGCCTGCTCACCCACGGCCATTACGGCTGGTCGCTCGACCTGCCGCACCAGCAGCGCCTGCGCGACGTGATGGGGCTCGAGATCGGCGACGGCACGGCGCAGATCATGAAGCTGATCGTGGCGCGCGAGCGCGCGGGCCGGGACGCCGTGCAGCACGCGCGCAAGACGTGATGCGGGGAAGGGGAGGAGAAACATGACCGAGAACCGCAACAGCCTCGCCTGGCGCGCCCGGGCCATGCGCGAGCAGGGCCATTGGGGCGAGGAGACGCTGCTCGACCATCTCGCCCGCGCGGTGGCGGCCACGCCGGAGAAGACTGCGCTGGTGGCGCGCCGCAGCGACACGGGCGAGGAGATGCGGCTCAGCTACGCCGCGCTCGCCGACCGCGCGGCGCGCCTCGCCGGCGGGCTCGCCGCGCTCGGCGTGGGGCGGGGCGATGTCGTCTCCTTCCAGCTTCCGAACTGGTGGGAGTTCACTGCGCTGCACCTCGCCTGCCTCAAGCTCGGCGCGGTCAGCAATCCGCTCATGCCCATCTTCCGCGAGCGCGAGCTGCGCTTCATGCTCGGCCTCGCGCGGTCGAAGGTGCTGGTGGTGCCGCACCGCTTCCGCGGCTTCGACCACGGCGCGATGGCCGAGGCGCTGCGCGCGGAGCTGCCCGGCCTCGCGCATGTGCTGGTGGCCGGCGAGGAGAGCCTCGCCGCGCTGTTCTCCGCCCCGCCCCTGCCGCCCGGCCCGGGCGCGGGGCCGGACGACGTGATCCAGCTCCTCTACACCAGCGGCACCACGGGCGAGCCCAAGGGCGTGACGCACAGCGCCAACACGCTGCTGTCCAACCTGCGCCCCTTCGCGCGGCGGCTCGGCCTTGGCGCGGAGGACGTGGTGCACATGCCCTCGCCGCTCGCCCACCAGCTCGGCTTCATGTACGGGGTGATGATGCCGGTGATGCTGGGCGCGACGGCGGTTCTGCAGGACGTGTTCACCGCCGAGGAGATGGCGCGCCAGATCCGCGCCGAGGGCGCGACCTTCACCATGGGCGCGACCCCCTTCCTCAATGACCTCACCGAGCATGTCGCGGCCAGCGGCCAGGGCACGCCGAGCCTCAGGGTCTTCGTCTCGGCCGGCGCGCCCATCCCGCGCGCGCTGGTGGCCAAGGCGCGCGCCACGCTGGGTGCGGCCATCGTCTCGGCCTGGGGCATGTCGGAAAACGGCGCGGTGACGACCACGCGCCTCGAGGACGACGCGGCGCGCGCCACCGAGACGGACGGCCTCGCCCTGCCGGGGATGGAGCTGCGCGTGGTGGACGCCGCGGGCCGCCCGCTTCCTCCCGGCGCGGAGGGCGCGCTGCAGGTGCGCGGCTGTTCGAACTTCCTCGGCTATCTCAAGCGCCCCGAGCTCGACCCGCAGGATCCCGAGGGCTGGTTCGACACGGGCGACCTCGCGCGCATGGACGCGGAGGGCTACATCCGCATCGCCGGCCGCGCGAAGGACATCATCATCCGCGGCGGCGAGAACATCCCCGTCGTCGAGGTGGAGGGGCTGCTGTTCAGGCACCCCGCCATCGCGGAGGTGGCGGTGGTGGGCTATCCCGATCCGCGCCTCGGCGAGCGCGCCTGCGCCTTCGTGCGGCTGCGCGAGGGCGCGCGCCTCACCCTGCCCGAGATGGTGGCCTATCTCGAGGCGCAGCGGATGGCCCGCCAATACATCCCCGAGCGGCTGGAGATCCTGGACGCGCTGCCGCGCACGCCGAGCGGCAAGATCCAGAAGTTCCGCCTGCGCGAGATGGCGGCGGGCTAGACCGCCGCGATCGCCTCGCGCCGCAGCTCCACCGCCAGCGCGTCCAGCGCGCGGCCGAAGCGTTCCAGCATCTCCTCGATTTCCGCCTCGGTGATGACCAGCGGCGGCGAGAAGGCGATGCTGTCATTGGGCAGGCTGCGCAGGATCAGCCCCTGCGCCTCGCCGTGCTTGACGAGGCGCGGGCCGATCTTCAGCGCAGGGTCGAAGTTGCGGCGCTCGGCCTTGTCGGCCACCAGCTCCACCGCGCCGATCAGGCCGAGGCCCCGCACCTCGCCCACCAGAGGGTGGTCTGCGAAGCGGCGCAGCCCCTGCTGCATCGCGGGGGCGACGCGCCGCACATGGCCCAGTATGTCGATCTCGTCGTAGATCTTCAGCGTCTCCACCGCGACGGCGGCCGGCACCGGGTGGCCGGAATAGGTGAAGCCATGCCCGAAGGCGCCGATGCCGGCCGAGCCATCGGCCAGCCCCTCGAAGACGCGCTCGTTCACCATCACCGCCGAGATCGGCAGGTAGCTGCTCGACAGGGCCTTGGCGCAGGTCAGGATGTCGGGGCGCATGCCCAGCGTCTGGCTGCCCCAGTAGTTCCCCGTGCGCCCGAAGCCGCAGATCACCTCGTCGGCCACCAGCAGCACGTCGTGCTTCGCGAGCACCGCCTGGATCTTCTCGAAATAGGTGGCGGGCGGGACGATGACGCCGCCCGCGCCCATGATCGGCTCGGCGAAGAAGGCGGCGACGGTGTCGGGCCCCTCGGCCTCGATCAGCGCGTCGAGCTCGGCGGCGAGGCGGGTGGCGAAATCCTCCTCGCTCTCGCCCGGGTGGGCGTTGTGGTAGTGGTGCGGGCAGCCGGCGTGCAGGATGCCCGCGATGGGCAGGTCGAAGAACTTGTGATTGTAGGGCAGCCCGGTGAGCGAGGCCGAGGCGACGGTGACGCCGTGATAGCCCTTGAGCCGGCTGATGATCTTCTTCTTCCGCGGGCGGCCGAGCGCGTTGTTGAAGTACCAGATCATCTTCACCGCGCTGTCGTTCGCCTCGGAGCCGGAGTTGGCGAAGAACACCTTGCTCATCGGCGCCGGGGCGCGCTCCAGCAGCATCTCCGCGAGCTCGACCTGCGGCTCATGAGTGCGGCCGGTGAAGCCGTGGTAGAAGGGAAGCTGGCGCATCTGCCGCGCCGCCGCGTCCACCAGCCGCTCGTTGTGGAAGCCGAGCGCGGCGCACCACAGCCCGGCCACCGTCTCGATATAGGCCTTCCCCTGCTCGTCGAAGACGCGCACCCCCTCGCCGCGGATGATCACGAGGGG
>JBKBSR010000428.1:0-2194 GCA_046291055.1 Roseococcus sp. | reverse complement strand
CGGTGATCGCCGAAGCGGGCATCTGCTTCCTGCTCGCCCCCCGCCACCACCCGGCGCTGCGCCATGCCGGCGGCGCGCGCATGGAGCTCGGCACCCGCACCCTGTTCAACCTGCTGGGCCCGCTGGCCAATCCCGCGCGGGTGACGCGGCAGATGACGGGCGCCTTCTCCGCCCAATGGCTGCGCCCCATGGCCGAGGCGCTGGCCCGGCTGGGCACCGAGCGCGCCTGGGTGGTGCATGGCCAGGGCCTGGACGAGATCGCCCTTTCCGGGCCCACCCGGGTGGTGGAGCTGAACGCCGGCGCCATTCGCGAGTTCAGCGTCTCGCCCGCCGACGCCGGGCTGCCGGAGGCGCCGCCCGAGGCGATCCGCGGCGGGGATCCGGCCGAGAACGCGCTGGCGCTGCGCGCCCTGCTGGAGGGCGCCCCCGGCCCCTACCGCGACATCGTCCTGCTCAACGCCGCCGCCGCCCTGGTGGTAGCCGGCCGTGCCGCCGATCTGCGCGAGGGCGCGGGCATGGCCGCCCGCGCCCTCGACGAGGGCCGCGCCCGCGCCGCGCGCGAGGCGCTGATCCGCGCCACCAACCCTCCCCCTGCCTGACGGGCCCGCCCATGGACAACCCGCCCCCGCCCGACGTGCTTCTCCGCATCCTCGCCGACAAGGCCGCAGAGGTGCAGGCGCGCATGGAGGAGACCCCGCTGCCCGAGATGGAGCGCGCGGCCCGCCACGCCCCGCCGCCGCGCGATTTCGTGGGGGCGCTCTGCGCCGCCGTGGCCGAGGGCCGCACCGGGCTGATCGCCGAGATCAAGCGCGCCTCGCCCTCGGGCGGGCTGATCCGCGACCCGTTCGACCCCGCCGCCCTGGCGCGCGCCTATGAATCGGCGGGGGCCTCCTGCCTCTCGGTCCTGACCGACGCGCCGCATTTCCAGGGCGCGCCCGAGCACCTGAAGGCCGCCCGCGCCGCATGCGCCCTGCCCGTGCTGCGCAAGGACTTCATGATCCACCCCTTCCAGGTCTTCGAGGCCCGGGCCATGGGGGCGGACGCCATCCTGCTCATCATGGCCGCGCTGACGGACGCCCAGGCGGTGGAGCTGGAGGGGCTCGCGCAGTCCCTCGACATGGCGGTGCTGGCCGAGGTGCATGACGCGGCGGAGCTCGAACGCGCGCTCGGCCTGCGCACCCGGCTCATCGGCGTGAACAACCGCGACCTGCGCAGCCTGGTGACCGACCTCGCCACCTCCGAGCGGCTGGTCCCGCTGATCCCGCCCGACCGGATCCCGGTGGCCGAGAGCGGCATCCGCACCCGTGCCGATGTCCGGCGGATGGCCGCCGCCGGGGCGAACTGCATCCTGGTGGGCGAGCACCTGATGCGCCAGCCCGACGTGGCGGCCGCCACCCGCGCGCTGCTCGGCGGCTGAGGGGGCGGGGGCATGAGCGGGCTGACGCATTTCGACGCGGCCGGCAACGCCGCCATGGTGGATGTCTCGCCCAAGGCCGAGACGGCGCGCGTGGCGCGCGCCCGCGCCCGCATCGTCATGAAGCCCGAAACGCTGGCGCTCATCCAGGAGGGCCGGGCCGGCAAGGGCGATGTGCTGGGCGTGGCGCGCATCGCCGGCATCATGGCCGCCAAGCGCACCCATGAGCTGATCCCGCTCTGCCACCCGCTGCTGATCAGCAAGGTGGCCGTGGAGTTCGAGATCGCGCCCCCTGACGCCATCGAGATCGAGGCCAGCGTCTCGCTGACCGGCCGGACGGGCGTGGAGATGGAGGCGCTGACGGCCGCCTCCGTCGCCGCGCTCACCATCTACGACATGGTGAAGGCGGTGGACCGCGGCATGCGCATCGAGGCGCTGCGCGTGGTGCACAAGGCGGGCGGCAAGTCCGGCACCTACAGCGAGGCGGGGGCGTGATCCCTGTCGCGGAGGCGCGGGCGCGCATCCTCGCGGGCATCCGGCCCGTCTCCGCCGAGACGGTGCCGCTCGCCGCGGCCGCGGGCCGGGTGCTGGCCGCGCCCGTGCGCGCGCGCGTCACCCAGCCGCCCGCCGATGTCTCGGCCATGGACGGCTACGCCCTGCGCGCGGCGGAGGCGAATGCGGGCGCGGCGCTGCGCGTGGTCGGGACCGCGGGGGGAGAGGGGGGCTCTCCCCGGCAAATCCGGATCCGGCGGGAGGGGGGTGCGCTGTCCCTTGCTCTCA
>JBKBSR010000068.1:0-11533 GCA_046291055.1 Roseococcus sp. | reverse complement strand
ATCACGCTGACGGGGCTCGGCCTCAAGTTCAGCGACATCGCCATCCAGGCGGCGGGCGGCTCGCTCATCGTCACGGCGATCTACACGGGGCTGATCGTCTGGATCGTCGGCCTCGCGGTGCCGGTGACGGCGAGCTACATCATCTGCGCGGTGGTGGCCGCGCCGGCGCTGATCAAGCTCGGCGTGCCGGACTACGCGGCGCACATGTTCATCTTCTACTACGCGGTGCTGTCCGAGGTGTCTCCGCCCACCGCGCTCAGCCCTTTCGCGGCGGCGGCGATCACCGGCGGCGGCCCCTACCGCACCACGCTGATGGCGTGGAAGTACACGCTGCCGGCCTTCGTGCTGCCCTTCGTCTTCGTCACCGACCCCCAGGGCGTGGCGCTGCTGCTGAACTTCCTGCCCGGCATGGGCTGGATGGACGTGGTCTGGCAGGTGCTCTTCGCCACGCTGGGTCTCGCGGCGCTGGCCTCGGCCACCCAGGGCTACGGGCTGCGCCCCATGGCGGGGTGGGAGCGCTGGCTGATGGCGCTGGCGGGGCTGCTGATGGTGTTCCCCGCCATCGTCGAGGCGGTGGCGGCCGACAGCATCCCGGCCCCGCACTGGGTGGGGCTCGGGCTCGGCCTGCTGCTGCTCGGGCAGCAATATGCGCGGCGCGGGCGGGCGGGGCCGGCGGCGGCCTGAGCCCGCCGCCTCGGCCTCAGCGCGCGCCCGTCAGCACCGCGCGGTCCTCGGCGTCGAGCTCCACCGGCGTTCCGCCGCGGATGAGGGCGGCGAAATCCTCGTCGGGGGCCATCAGCGTCAGGCAGTAGAGTTTGCCGGGGCCGGTGTTCTCGACCACATGCTCGGTGCCGGGCTGGAGCATCAGCGTGTCGCCGGGGCCGATCTCGCACCAACTGTCTCCGGCGCGGGCGCGGCCCTGGCCCTTCAGCACGAAGAAGGCCTCCTGCGCGGCGCGATGGGTGTTGGGGGGCGTGGCGCCGCCGGGGGCGAAGACCTCGACGACGAGGGTGAAGCCCGCCCCGTCCTCGATGGGGTCGAGCAGGCAGGCGAAATAGTTGCTGTCGGTCGGAGAGATGCGGAAGCCGCGCAGCTCGGCCCCGCGCTTGAGGATCGCGCCCATGGGTCCATTCCGGGAGTTGCCGTCCAGGCCACGATGCTGGCGGGCGCGGGAATGGCTCGCAATCCATGCCGAAGCTTCCTACATTGCCTCCAAGACAGGATTGCCTCCGGAGACGCCATGCCCATGCGCCGCACTGCCCGAATGCTGACCGTGCTGGCCGCGCTGTCGCTCGCCCTCGCCCCCGCCCTGGCCCATGCCAAGGCGGGCGGCGGCGGCTCGGCCGGCAGCCGCGGCGCGCGCACCTTCTCGGCCCCGCCGCCGACCCAGACGGCGCCGCAGCCCGCGCGCCCGATGGAGCGGACCATGACCCAGCCGAGCGCCCCCCAGCCCGGTATGGCGAACCCGGCCGCGCGCCCGGCGCCCGCCCCGGCGGCGGCCGGCGCGCGCCCCGGCTTCTTCCAGCGCAACCCCTTCATGGGCGGGCTGATGGCCGGGCTGCTGGGGGCGGGGCTCTTCGGGCTGCTCGCGGGCTCGGGCTTCTTCTCCGGGCTCGGCTCGCTCGCGGGGCTGCTCGGCTTCCTGCTGCAGATCGCGCTGATCGCGGGGCTTGTGTTCCTGGTGGCGGCGCTGCTGCGCCGCCGCGCCCAGCCGCAGCCGGCGGGCCTTCCGGCCGGGATGATGGCGCGCCAGGCGCAGGGCCCCGTGCCGATGTCGGCCGGCGGGGCGCGCCGGCCGGTGGACGAGATCGGCATCGGCCCCGCCGACTACCAGGCCTTCGAGCGGCTTCTCCTCGAGGTGCAGGAGGCCTGGACGCGCGAGGACATCGCCGCGCTGCAGCGCCTCGCCACGCCCGAAATGGTGCAGTACTTCCGCGACGACTACGCGGCGCTTGCCGCCCGCGGCTGGAAGAACGAGACGCGCGACGTCGTGCTGGAGCAGGGCGACCTCGCCGAGGCCTGGCGGGAGGGGGCGCGCGAGTATGCGACGGTGGCCATGCGCTTCTCGCACATCGACGTGACGCGCGAGCGCGCCACCGGCCGGGTGGTGGAGGGCGACCCCAGCGCCCGCCAGACGAGCACCGAGCTCTGGACCTTCCTGCGCGTGCAGGGCGGGCCCTGGACGCTCAGCGCCATCCAGCAGGTGGGCTGAAGGCCCCGCTCACGGCGCGCGGGGCGAGAGCGCCGCGATCAGCCGCGGGATGGACTCGCGGAAGGGGAAGAAGCCCTTGCGCGCCAGCGGCCAGCAGGCCGCGTCCCAGGGCCGGCGCAGCCGGTGCAGCACGAGGCCCCGCGCCGCCAGGGCGGGGCGGAGCGACCGCTCCACCCAGTCGGCCAGCGGGCCGATGGCGGGCTCGGGCAGGGCAAGGGCGGGCGCGCCGCTCTCCGCCGCCCAGTCCGCCACCGCCTCGGGCGCCAGCAGAGCGCCCGGCAGGCCGAAGCGCGCCGCAGCCCGGGCCAGCCCATCGGCCAGCGCCGCCTCGGTGAAGGCGCTTGCCAGGGGGGCGCGCGGCTCGGGCGGCCTCACCGCACCGAGCGCCGCCACCCGCAGCGGCGGCAGGCTTTCGGGGTGCAGCGGCGGCAGGCTTTCGGGGTGCAGATCCTCCTCGTGCAGCAGCAGCGCCACCGGGCCCCGCGGCGGCGGATCGGCGGGGGGCAGCGCGCCGGGGGGCGGGGGGCCGGGCTCGTCCAGCGGCGCGGCGGCCTCGTCCAGCACGCCGCGCGGGTCGAAGCGGCCCGCCGTGTGGCGCGCGATGTTCTCGGCGCGCGCGAGGTAGTGCTTGCCCGGCGTCTGGATGCCCGCCACCCAGCGCCAGGAGAGGGTGTTGGAGGCCGCATCGGCGTCGCAGAGGTGATGGCGGAAGAACTCCGCCCCCAGAGGCCAGGGCAGGCGCAGGGTGAAGATCCAGATGCTGGCGAACCACATGCGCGCGTGGTTGTGCAGCCAGCCCGTCTCCACCAGCTCGCGCGCCCAGGCGTCGAAGCAGGCGAGGCCGGTGCGCCCCGCCATGGCGCGCTCCACCGCCGCGCGCAGCCCGCCCCGGGTGGCGAGCCGCGCCTGCTCCTCGGCCACGCGGGCGCGGTATTCGGCCCACATGGCGGGGCGCAGCGCCAGGAAGCCCTTCCAGTAGCTGCGCCAGAACACCTCCCGCACGAACTTCTCCGCCTCGGCGAAGCGGTGGCAGGCAAGCGCCGCGCCGACCAACTCCTCCTCCAGCAGCAGCCGGTGGCGCACATGGGCCGAGAGGCGCGAGACATCGGCGCGTCGGCCCGGGCCCGGATCGGTGTTGCGCCCCGCCGCATAGGCCCGGCCCATGCGCGGCGCGAACTCCGCAAGGCGCGCGAGGCCGGCGGCGCGGCTGGGGGCGGGAAGCTCGGGCGACATGGCGGCGAGGTGGCGCCGCGCCCTCGCCTGCCAAGCCCCGCGATGCTATCGGCCGCGCATGTGGACACGCCGCGCGCTGGTCAGGACGGGGCTGGCCGGGGCGGGGCTGGCGGGGATGGCCGCCGGCGCCTGGGGCTTCGGCTACGAGCCCGTCTTTCCCCTGCATCTCGCCCGCTACCGGCCGCAGCCGCCCGGCTGGCCGGCGGGACTGCGGCTGCGCATCGCCGCCCTGGCCGATCTGCACGCCGGCGCGCCGCTGATGACGCTCGACCGCGTCGCGGAGATCGTCGCCGCCGCCAACGCGCTGCAGCCAGACATGGTGGTGCTGCTCGGCGATTACGGACCGGTCAGCCGCCTCGTGCCGCGCCCCTATCCGCCCGAGGCGGTGGCGGAGGCGCTCTCCGGGCTCGGCGCGCGCTGGGGCCGCTTCGCCATCGCCGGCAACCACGACTGGTGGGAGGATGCGGCGGCCATGGCGCGCGAGGCCGGCCGCCCCGCCATGCTGCGCGCGCTGGAGCGCGCCGGCTTCACCGTGCTGCAGAACGAGGCGCTGCGCCACCCCGCCGGCTTCTGGATCGCGGGGCTGGACAGCCAGATCGCCTTCCTGCCCAAGCGCGGCTGGCCGCGCGTGGGCGCCGACGACCTGCCCGGCACCCTGGCCCAGGCGCGGGACGAGGCGCCCTTGATCATGCTCGCGCACGAGCCCGACATCTTCGCCGAGGCGCCGGCGCGCGCGACGCTCACCCTCTGCGGCCACACCCATGGCGGGCAGGTGCGGGTGCTGGGCTATTCGCCGCGCGTGCCCTCGCGCTACGGCAACCGCTACGCCTACGGCCATGTGCGCGAGGGCGGGCGGGATCTGATCGTCTCCGGCGGGCTCGGCACCTCCAACATCCCCGTGCGCTTCGGCGTGCCGCCGGAGATCACGCTGGTGGAGCTGGGCTGACGCGCCGCCTCACGCCAGGGCGCGCAGCGTCTCCCGATGGCGTTCCAGCACCTGGCGGCGCTTCACCTTCATGGTGGGGGTCAGCAGCCCGTTCTCCACCGTGAAGGGCTCGGGCAGCGCCGCCCAGCGGCGGATGCGCTCCACCGGCGAGAGCTTCGCGTTCACCCGGGCCACGGCGGCGGCGAGGCTCTCGGCCTGGCCCTCGGCGGCGACGAGCAGCGCCACTACCCCGGCCATGCCCTCGCCCGCCGCCACGGCCTGGGCGATCTCCGGCTCGCCCACCAGCAGCGCCTCGATCTTGGAGGGGGCGATCATGTCGCCGCCCAGCAGCTTGATGAAGTCCCGCTTGCGGTCGGTGATGACGAGGCGCCCCGCCGCGTCCAGCAGGCCCACATCGCCGGTGTGCAGCCAGGTCTCGCCCGTCGCGTCGGGGCGCAGCGCGGCGGCGGTGGCCTCGGGGTTGTTCCAGTAGCCGTCCATCACCAGCGCACCGCGCACCAGGATTTCGCCGTCCTCGGCGATGCGGACCGAGACGCCGGCCAGGGGATAGCCCACGCTGCGCCGGTCATTGTCCCAGGGCAGGTTGACGCTGATCACCGGCCCCGCCTCGCTCTGGCCATAGCCCTGGATCACCGGCAGCCCGAGCGCGAGGAAGAAGCCCGAGAGCTCCGGATCGAGCCGCGCGCCGCCGGAGACCAGCGCCTTCACCCCGCCGCCGAAGCGGGCTCGGATCTTGTCGCGCACCAGCCGGTCCAGCACCGCGTCCTGCAGGCGCTCCATCAGGCCGAGCGGCGGCCCGTCGAGCGTCCTCAGCCCGAGCGCCAGGGCGCGGTCGAACAGCGCCTTCTTCAGCCCGCCATCCTTCTCCACCTGGGCGGCGATGCGCCCGCGCAGCACCTCGAAGAGCCGCGGCACGGCGGTGAGGATGGAGGGCTTGTGCTCCGCCATCTCGGCGGCCAGCCGGTCCGCGCCGCGGGAATAGACCACCTCCATGCCGAAGGAAGGCAGCAGGAAGCCGCCCACCGTGTGCTCGTAGCTGTGCGACATGGGCAGGAAGGAGAGGTAGGTCTCGCCCTCCACCTCCAGCCGCTCGATCAGCGGGCGCACCCCCTCGCGGTTGGCCAGCATGGCGCGGTGCGGCAGCATCACCCCCTTGGGCGCGCCGCCCGTGCCCGAGGTGTAGATCAGGCAGGCGAGGCGGCCGGGAGGAATGAGCTCCACCTCGGCCAGCAGGGCCGCGACATCGCCCGGCTCGGCCTCGAGCTCGGCGAAGGGGCGGGCGGCCATGCCGGGCGGCATGGGTTCCATGCAGGCCAGCAGGTCGAGCCCGGCGACGCGCGCGGCCGCGGCCGTCACCGCCTGCGCCAGGGTCGCGGTCGAGACGATGGCCACCCGCGCGCCCGAATCGCGCAGGATGTGCGCGTGGTCCGCCACGGTGTTCGTCACATAGGTGGGCACGGTGACGGCGCCGATCGCCATGATCGCCACATCGGCGATCAGGAACTCGGGCCGGTTCTCGCTGACCAGCAGCACCCGGTCCCCGGGCGAGACGCCCGCCGCGCGCAGGCCGCGCGCCAGGGCGGCCACGCGCAGCGCGAACTCGCCCCAGGTGATGCGCGCCCAGCCCTCGCCCTGCCAGTGGCGAAGCAGGGTCTTCTCGGGCCGCGAGGCCGCGATCCCGAGCATCATGTGGGGCAGGCTGCCCCAGACGGACGTATCGCGCGCCGGCATGCGGAATCCCCCCCTGAGCTGGCCCTGCTGGCTTGGCCCCCCGTGTTCGCCGCATATATGGGAGCCATGCAAGACCGTCCCTCGCCCCTTTTCGCCCCGCTCGACGCCTCGGCCGGGGCGGGCGCCCTGCCCGCCTGGGATCTCTCCGACCTCTACGCCGGGCCCGAGGATCCGGCCCTCGCCGCGGACCTCGCGCGCGCCGAGGCCGATGCGGCCGCCTTCCAGGAGAGGTTCTCCGGCCGCCTGGCGGGCCTGCCGGGCGATGCGCTGGCCGGAGCCATCGCGGAGTACGAGCGCATCGAGGAAATCCTCGGCCGCATCATGAGCTTCGCGCAGCTCCGCTTCTCCGGCGACGCCAAGGATCCGGAGAACGGCCGCTTCTACGGCACCATGCAGGAGAAGGTGACGGCCATCTCCTCCCACCTCGTCTTCTTCACGCTGGAGCTGAACCGCATCGAGGAGCCGGCGCTGGAGGCGAAGCTGAGGGCGAGCCCCGCGCTCGCCCGCTACCGCCCCTGGCTGCGCGACCTGCGCGTGTGGCTGCCGCACCAGCTCTCGGACGAGATGGAGCGGCTGCTGCACGAGAAGGACGTCTCGGGCCGCGCCGCCTGGAACCGCCTGTTCGACGAGACGCTGGCGAACATGACGGTGCCCGTCTCGGGCGAGGAACTCTCGGTCAGCGCCGCGCTGAACAAGCTCTCCGACCCCGACCGCGCGGTGCGCGAGGCGGCGGCCAAGGGCGTCTCCCAGGCCTTCGGCAGCCGCATCCGCCTCTTCACCCTCATCACCAACACGCTGGTGAAGGACAAGGAGGTGATGGACCGCTGGCGGAAGCACCCCCGCCCCGGCTCCTCCCGCAACCGCGCCAACATGGTCGAGGACGAGGTGGTGGACGCGCTGGTGGAGGCGGTGCGCGCCGCCTATCCGCGCCTGTCGCACCGCTACTACGCGATGAAGGCGAAGTGGCTGGGCCTCGAGAAGCTCCAGCACTGGGACCGCAACGCGCCGCTGCCGCGCGACGAGGACGCGACGATCCCCTGGCCCGAGGCGGTGGCGCGCGTGCGCGCGGCCTATGCCGCCTTCTCGCCGGAGCTGGAGCGCATCGCCGCGCCCTTCTTCGAGAAGCCCTGGATCGACGCCGCGCTGCGCCCGGGCAAGGCCTCGGGCGCCTTCGCGCACCCCACCGTGCCCTCGGCGCACCCCTATCTGCTGCTGAACTACCACGGCAAGGCGCGCGACGTGATGACGCTGGCGCACGAACTCGGCCACGGCGTGCACCAGCGCCTCGCCGCCGAGCAGGGCTATCTGATGAGCGGCACGCCGCTGACGCTGGCCGAGACCGCGAGCGTCTTCGGCGAGATGCTCACCTTCCGCGCCATGCTGGACGCCGAGACCGACCCCGCGAAGCGCCGCCTGCTGCTCGCCGGCAAGGTCGAGGACATGCTGAACACGGTGGTGCGGCAGATCGCCTTCTACCGCTTCGAGACGCTGCTGCACGAGGAACGCCGCCAGGGCGAGCTCAGCCACGAGCGCATCGGCGAGCTCTGGATGCAGGTGCAGAGCGAGAGCCTCGGCCCCGCCTTCGACTTCACGCCCGATTACGCCGTGTACTGGGCCTACATCCCGCACTTCGTGCACTCGCCCTTCTACGTCTACGCCTACGCCTTCGGGGACTGCCTGGTGAACGCGCTCTACGGCGTGTATCGCGACGGGACGGTGCCGGACTTCGAGCGGAAATACCTCGAGATGCTGCGCGCCGGCGGCACGCTGCGGCACCGCGAGCTGCTGGCGCCCTTCGGCCTCGACGCCTCGAAGCCCGAGTTCTGGAACCGCGGCCTCGACGTCATCGCGGGCTTCATCGACGAGCTGGAGGCGGCGTGATGCGCGTCCCCTCCCCGCCGGTGCGCCGCTGATGGCCGACAAGGGCAGCACCCTGTTCGGCGAGGTGCGGCGCATGGTCCGCACCTCCGGCGCCGTCACGGGCATCGCCGCGCGCGTGGCGGGCGAGCGCTATCTCGGCATCAAGACCAACAAGGACCGCCACGCGGAGGACCTCAAGGCCATCCTCGGCGGGCTGAAGGGGCCGATGATGAAGGTGGCGCAGTTCCTCGCCACCATCCCCGACGCGCTGCCGGCGGAATACGCGAAGGAGCTCGCCACGCTGCAGTCCAACGCCCCGCCCATGGGCTGGGCCTTCGTGCGCCGGCGCATGGCGAGCGAGCTGGGGCCGGACTGGCAGAAGCACTTCGCGCGCTTCGGGCAGGAGGCGGCGGCGGCCGCCTCGCTCGGCCAGGTGCACCGCGCCACACTCACCGACGGCACGGAGGTGGCCTGCAAGCTGCAATACCCCGACATGCCGAGCGTGGTGGAGGCGGATCTCAAGCAGCTCAAGCTCGGCCTGCAGCTCTACCAGCGCATGGACAGCGCGCTGGACAACGAGGACGCCTACGCCGAGATCGCCGAGCGGCTGCGCGAGGAGCTGGACTACAGGCGCGAGGCGGCGCACCAGCGCCTCTATGGCCTCATGCTCGCCGACGAGCCGGAGGTGCATGTGCCCGCGCCGATCGAGGGCCTGACCACAACCCGGCTGCTGACCATGACCTGGCTCGAGGGCGACTCCATCCTGCGCCGGATCGAGCTGAACCCGCCGCTGGAGGAGCGCAACGCCTGGGCGCGCGCGCTCTTCGCCGCTTGGTACAAGCCGGTCTACCGCTACGGCGTGATCCATGGCGACCCGCATCTGGGCAACTACCAGGTGCGGGCCGATGGCGGGATCAACCTGCTCGACTTCGGCGTGGTGCGCATCTTCCCCGCGCGCTTCATCGCGGGCGTGATCACGCTCTACGAGGCGGTGCGCGACGGGGACGACGAGAAGGCCCACCACGCCTTCGAGATCTGGGGCTTCCGCAACCTCTCGCGCGAGACGATGCTGGTGCTGAAGCAGTGGGCGGATTTCCTCTACGAGCCGCTGCTGACCGACCGCGTGCGCCCGATCCAGCAATCCGACGACCCGACGCATGGCCGGCAGGTGGCGCAGGCCGTGCATGCGGGGCTGAAGAAGACCGGCGGCGTGCGCATCCCGCGCGAGTTCCCGCTGATGGACCGCGCGGCCATCGGCCTGGGCAGCGTGTTCTTCCGCCTCAAGGCGGAGCTGAACTGGCACCGGATGTTCCAGGAACTGATCGAGGGTTTCAAGGAGGAGGAACTGGCCGCGCGCCAGGCCGCCGCGCTGGCCGAGGCGCGCGTGCCGGGGCCGATCACCGCGCCCGGCTGAGGAAGCCCCTCGCCCCCGCGCCCAGCAGGCGCGGCAGATGCGTGTAGATGTAGCGGCAGCCCGAGGCGATGACCCCGGGCAGGCTCTCGGCCGTCGCCGGCATGCCGGGCGTGCGGCCCGCGGCGCCGATGCGCGCGAGGGATCCCTCGATGGCCGCGGCCACCGGCGGCGCCCCGGGATCGCCCGGGAAGCCCATGGATTGCGAGAGATCCGAGGGCCCGATGAAGACCACGTCCACGCCCTCCACGGCGAGGATCTCCTCGATGTTCGCCACCGCCTCCGCGTGCTCGATCTGCACGCAGACGAGGGAGTGGGCGTTCGCCTGCGCCGTGAAGTCGGGCATGCGCGCGCCGAGGCCCCAGCGGTCCGGCCGCGTGCCGGCGGCGAGGCCGCGCGCCGCCCCGGGGCCGAACTTCACCGCCGAGACGGCGCGCCGCGCATCGGCGGCGCTGTTGACGTGCGGCACCTGCACGCCCGCCACGCCGCGGTCCATCATCGCCTGGATGTCGGCGGCGGCGTTGCTGCGCGGGCGGGCGATGGCGGTGATCCCGACGGCATCGGCGGCCATCGCCATCACCTCGACATCGGCGGGCGAGAGCGAGCCGTGCTCCGTGTCCAGCAGCACCCAGTCGAAGCCGGCATGGCCCAGCATCTCGACGAGCTGCGGCGAGGGGAACATGAGCGAGCAGCCCAGCGCCGGCTCGCCGCGCGCCATCTTCGCCTTCATGCGGTTGGTCATGGGTCAGTCGGTCCTTTCCGCCTCCACCCGGCGGTTGAGCGCGCGCCCGGCGGGCGTCTCGTTGTCGGCGATCGGCTCGTTCGCGCCGCGCCCGGCGGCCGTGAGGCGCTCGGGGGCGATGCCGTTGGCCGTCAGCCAGTCCCGCACCGCCTCGGCGCGGCGGCGGCTCAGCGGATCATTGATGGCGGGGCTGCCCTGGCTGTCGGTGTGGCCGGTCAGCGAGAGGCGCATCCCGGGCTCGGCCTCCAGCGCGGCGCGAAGCTGCGCGAGCAGCGCCAGCGCGGGCGGATCGAGCTCGGCCGAGCCGGTGCGGAAGGTCGCATAGAGCGTGACGCGCCCCTGCCGGCGCAGGCTGTCGGCGATGGGCGGCTGCACGGGCGGGCCGGGCTCGGTGTTCTGCGGGCCCTCGAAGCGGAAGCCCGAGGGATAGGGCTGCGTCCAGGCGCGCGTCTCCACGCCGTGGCGCGTGCTCGCGGCCCAGCGATTCGCCCCCGGCGTCATGCGCACCGTCACCACCCCGCCGGTGACGGGCGCCACGCCGGCATGGCGGGCGGCGCGGCAGGTGGCGCTGTCGGCCGTGTAGGGGCCGCTGCCCCAGACCGTGGCGTTGCGCAGCATCGCCTCGCCGGTGCAGACGCATTCCAGCCGCTCCTCGGTGCCGGAGAAGGCGGTCATGTTGTCGGGGCAGAGGCGCGGGCCCGGCGCCTCGGGCAGCTCGAAGCGGAAGCTGGCCCGCCAGGGGCCGAAATTCTGCGAGGCGACGCCGTTCTGCGTGCTGCCCACATAGCGCGGCAGGCCGGGCAGGACGCGCACCACCACCTCGCCGCCGGCGCGGCGCACCGCGCCCGCATGCAGGGCGGCGCGGCACAGCGCGCTGTCGGAGGTGTAGGCGTCCGTGCCCCAGACCGTGCCGGCGCGCTGCGTGGCCTCGGGGGTGCAGCGGCAGCGCAGCGGCGGCGCGTCGGGCGCGTGGGCGAGAAGGTTGTCCGGGCAGGCGGGAACGGGCGGCGGGGCGGCCGGCGCGGCGGCGGCGGCGGTGGGGGGCAGCGCTTCGCCGACGCCCTCGAAGCGGAAGCTGGCGCGGAAGGGACCGTATTCCGTGGTGGTGACCCCGTTGCGCCGGCTGCCCTCGAAGCGCGGCTCCGCCCCGCCCATGCGCAGCGTGACGGGGCCGCCGCGCTCGGTGATCAGCCCGGCATGGCGCGCGGCGCGGCAGATGTCGCTGTCCGCCGTGTAGGGGTGGCTGCCCCAGACGCTGCGCGCCCCGCCATCGGCGCAGAGGCAGGTGAGGGGCTCGGCCCGGCCGATGAAGGCCAGCGCGTCGCGCGGGCAGGGGGGATGCAGGCCCGGCGCGGGCTACACCGCCGCGCCCGCGATGGCGCCGGCCAGCGCGGGCAC